>NZ_BAAGIQ010000183.1:0-1831 GCF_054658175.1 Alkalibacterium sp. s-m-28 | reverse complement strand
CAAACCAACGGTTAGCTGAGAGAAAGAACAGAAAAGAAATAGCCGTGTAATTTTTAAAAAATAGTCATTTTGAAATTAGACGAGTGTTTCCTTTTTTAAAAAGTTAGTTATGAAATTGGTTCATATATGTAACGGAAACAAAAAATAACCAAGATCGCCTTGTGCCAATGTCTATATCTTTAAATGTACTTTGTCGAGAATATTTCGAGGCACGTAGTAGTATCCATAATATATATTTTTTTGATTCAGGCTCCTATAAAGATGAAGGAAAGATAACTAATGGACAAATATATTATTATTTTAGAAAAATTTTAGAACAATCTAATATTCCTCATCGAGGAAAAGGGGAAGGACCACGTCTCCATGACTTACGTCATACTTTTGCTGTACATTCTTTAGAAAATTTGAACCGCTTTGACAATCACCCTACTGCGAATATTGAATATTTGTCTAAATACTTGGGTCATCAATCTGTATATGAGACACAAAATTACTTGTGGTTAACTCATGAAGTTGCACAAAATATGCTAAATCAAATGACTGAAGTTGAAGAATATTTATTCAGTAGAAAGGATTTTTGATATGTCTAAATCTTTTTATTTTCTTTTAGAAGAATTTCTTTGCTACTATCTGCCACATCAAAGAGGATATAGTCCTAATACGATTAGATCCTATTACACGACACTATGTTCAATCATTTATTGGATGGAAAACAATCAAAATATACCTAAAGAATTAATAGAAATTACTGATTTTACAAAATCACGGGTTAATAAATGGCTTATGTCTATAGAACAGAGTGGAAGTTCTATTAGCACAAGAAATCAACGACTTGCTGGTCTTCGTTCTTTTTTATCTTTTGTTGTTGAAGAAGAGATTATTTATCAAAATGTTTTATTAGAATTAAACTCTATTCACGTTAAAAAAGCACCACGTCCTATTACAGATTTTCTAACTTTAGAGGAAGTAAAAGGTGTTCTATCGATAATACCAATCGATAACTCTATGTCATTTAAACACTATGTCATTTTATGCACTTTGTATGATTCTGGGACACGTGTCAATGAACTATGCAATATTAAAATTGAAGATATAGTTTTTGATAAACATTGTTCTATAAAAATTTGTGGAAAAAGGAATAAAACACGGATTATATACTTATCACCAATAGTTGCCAAACAAATTAAAAAATATATTAATCAATTTGGTATAACCGAAGGTTATTTATTTCGCAATCGATATGAAACTAAAATATCAGACTCAGGGATAGATTATATTATTAAAAAGTATTCTCAGATGGCTAATAAATCATTCCCTAATCTACAGAATAAGAAAATATCTGCACATACATTCCGCCGATCCAAAGCAACACATATGCTTCTAAATGGAGTGAACTTATCAATAATTCAGCGTTTCTTAGGACATGAATCAATACAAACCACTGAAGTATATCTTGAAGTTGGATCTCAAGCTATGATTGAAGCTGTTGAACGAAACAACAAATTAATCTTAGCAAATACAGATTTTAAAGATGATTCTATGCTAAATAAAGATACATTAGAACAGATACGATTAAAGTTATTCAGATAAATTTAAAGATTATCACCAGTTTATTTTATCAAATGGTTGCTACTATTAATTATTAAGCTGAACTGGTGATAATCATAAACTAGGGATAACCCGGGTTATCACCAGCTAGGAATAACCCGGGGAGGTCTCGTCAGCGCTTAGTAGTAACAACGAATGGCGAGAAGTCAGCCGAGGTCATAGTAGGGAAAATGTACCGAAGGACCGAACAGTATCAATACTTTGAAGATTGGAGGTTAGGCAT
>NZ_BAAGIQ010000182.1:0-1857 GCF_054658175.1 Alkalibacterium sp. s-m-28 | reverse complement strand
TGTTATAATAGAGATACATTTAAAAGGAATGAGGATTAGCTATGCGTATTAAAAAGAATAAATCTAAACATTCTACCTCCTATTCTGTTATTGAAAGTTATCGTGATCGAAATGGTCGGTCTACAACTCGTGTTGTAGAATCATTAGGAAACGAAGAAGAGATTCGAAAAAAACATCCTGGCGTTGATCCTAATGAGTGGGCTCACGCCTATGTACAAAAATTAACAGAGGAAAAGAAAAAGAATGCCTCACAGATTATTGCAAAATATAATCCGACTAAACAAATTCCGCTGCACAAAAGACACTCGTATAATATTGGATACCTCTTTCTTCAAAAGATTTATCATGAATTGAAGTTTGACAAGCTCTGCCAACAAATCCAAAAGGAAAATCACTTTACTTTTGATTTAAATGAAATATTATCTCGTTTACTTTATATGCGTATTCTTCACCCTACATCTAAGAGAGGAACATTGGAACAAGCAAAAGAATTGCTTGAACCCCATTCGATCGAACCACAGCACATCTACCGCGCTCTTGATGTTTTAGAGAAGAATATAGACCGCATACAAGAAACAGCCTATAAAAATAGTGTGTCAATTGTCGATCGACAAACGGAAGTCCTTTATTATGACTGCACTAATTTCTTTTTTGAGATTGAAGAAGCCGATGGCTTGAAACAATACGGAATGTCTAAAGAAAATCGTCCGAATCCAATTGTTCAAATGGGATTATTCATGGATGGAAACGGGCTACCGCTTGCTTATAACCTCAATCCGGGAAATACAAATGAACAACCCACGTTAAAACCTCTTCAGAAAAGGATTATGAAAGATTTCGACTTATCAAAAATGATTGTGATTACTGACGCTGGTCTCTCTTCTGCAGATAACCGAAAATACAACACATTAGGACAAAGAGGGTTTGTGACCACTCAATCTATAAAAATGCTTCCAAAGCATTTAAAAGCCTTTGCTTTAGATAAAACGGGCTGGAAACTTACCCATACAACGGGGAAAAATCGACTCAAAGAGTATGATTTATCCACTTTAGATCCAAAGAAATATGCGGAGAATACTTTCTATAAAGAACGTTGGATTAATGAAAAAGGGCTTGAACAACGTTTAATCATTACTTTTTCTTTTAAATATCAAAGCTATCATCAAAAGATTCGGGAAGGCCAGATTGAACGAGCCCTAAAAAAAATTGATAATCCTAGTCAGTTGAAAAAGAAAAGAGCAAATGATCCTAACCGATTTATTGAATCAGTAAGCTTTACTAAAAATGGCGAAGTAGCTAAAAAGACGCACTATACACTAAATAGTGAACAAATAGAGAAAGAAGCTCAGTATGATGGGCTTTATGGGGTGTGTACTAATGTTCATTCTACTCCAGAAGAAATTGTGGCGATTAATCAAAGACGATGGGAAATTGAAGAAACATTTCGAATTATGAAAAGTGAAATGAAATCACGTCCTGTATACCTTCAAAAAGATGAACGCATTCAAGCTCACTTCTTGACCTGTTTTCTCTCTTTATTAATCTTTCGTATCTTGGAAAAGAAATTAGGAGAAACCTTTACATGTCCAGAAATTATCGAAACGCTAAAGAAAATGAGGGTGTATGATGCGAAAGGACACGGTTATATCCCAACGTACATGCGGACTCATTTAACTGATCATTTACATGAAACCTTTGGGTTTCGGACAGATACAGAAATTGTGAGCAACAAAATAATAAAAAAAATTATTAAAGATACAAAAATAGCAAAATAGTACCCTATTTTGAGCATTTTTAAACCCCGGTAAATCCCTTAGTGTAGGGATTTATCGGGGTTTTGGGTGTTAAAGATGAGAT
>NZ_BAAGIQ010000181.1:0-1859 GCF_054658175.1 Alkalibacterium sp. s-m-28 | reverse complement strand
CTCCGAAGAAAAGGAGGATGTACTTCTACATCTTCAGAAAAAATACAAAAGAACAATGAAGACCATCTAAAACCGACGGTTTTCATTGTTCTTTTTGTTTGTTAAGAGCTGGTTTTTTCCCAGCCCCGTCTAATGGAGGAAGGAATGGTTCACCCAGAACAATTTGAGATCTCTAACGCTTCTGAACACGACCATGATTACCTTGATGTTTTTGTCAATCAACCGCTGGCAACCTATGTTTTTGACAGAGGATATATCGATTTTGAGTCTTTTGATCAGATGAAATGGGAGGGCTATTTTTTCGTTTCACGGATTAAAAAGAACACAGTAATACATGTTGTAGAAAATCTAGATATCCCGAAGGATAAGGATTCTGACGTACTCAGTGATCAATATGTGCTGCTTGGTGGGAGAGGCTATTTGACCAGTCTCCTGCGACTAGTGACTATTCGTCGAAAAGGACGATCTGATTTACGAATCATTACCAACGACGTCTTCAAAACCGCTGAAGAGATAGGGAATCTCTATCATTCACGCTGGCAAATCGAGTTGTTTTTCAAGCATATGAAACAACATATGACGATTAAGACCTACTATTCGAAATCAGAAGTCGGTGTTGAGAACCAACTAATCATGGCAATGATTGTCTACCTACTCACGTTACTTATTAAGCTAGAATTGAATTTAAAGCCAACTATTTTCCAAATTTTGCGTCACTTACGATCGGTAAAGTATGAATCGTATGCATACTTCAAAGCTCTCTTTGAACCAGGATAAGTGAAATAACTCGCGAAATGAAGTCTAGACCAATAGAATAGTCAAAAAAATTCTGGAAAAAGTCATCCGCTGCGCCAGCATTTGACTTTTTTGTAAATTTTGATGAGAACTACTTGTGATTTAGTTAACAAATATGAAATTCGGTAAGAATATAATTTTATGCAACACTAGTGAAAGAAAATATAACAATATTTAAAAACAGCCTCTGAAATTAGAGGTATGAATTATTCAGGACAGTATTAACTAATTTAAGTTTAAAAATAATGGTAAAAGCCATTTTCTATATACATCGATACATATATAGACTGCAAATTATTATCATCACTTGTGATACGGCTCCCCGTATCAATGGTAACCGTGGTAATTAAAATTAACCCTAATCTAATCCTGAATAAAGCTGGAAGATCTCTATAAAATATATCAGTGGCAACTGAATACATTTTACACAAATGTATTCAGTTGCTACTATTTTTTTTACTTTAATCATAATTCAATAAAAATTTTTAATTAAACTCTCATTTTTCTACATTAAACGAACAACTATATTAGAAAACAAATAATAAACAGTTAATAATTCATTAAAATTTGAATGTTGTAACAACAACTTCAGTAATCGCTTACAGTATGTTGGGTTGTATAAACCCGATGAGAATAGACTTTCATGAAAATAAAAGAGTCAAAAGATTCTTGACTCTTTTATTGAAATATTCTAATATATCTATAATACTTTACTCATTTCCAAAATCAGAAAGGGGAAAACAAATTGAAAAAAACTACAAAACGAAATCTGTTTGCAATTGTTATGGCTTTATCTTTATTTTTAGTAGCATGTAGCACAAGTTCCAATGGTAATGGAAATAATGCAGATACCGAGGATTTAAAACTCAAGTTTTGCAGTTAAAAAATAGCCTTTGACCCTTGGTGTCATTGACTTGGTACCGATTATTATGCCGCTTTTGATATTTGATTCAGCTGATTTTCTTTTAAAAATGGCTTGAAGAGTTCCGGTAAACTATCAAAGATGGTATCTAACAAGTCTTGAACATGTTGTTCAGATAGTACTAACTCGTTCATTAATGTCT
>NZ_BAAGIQ010000180.1:0-1868 GCF_054658175.1 Alkalibacterium sp. s-m-28 | reverse complement strand
CTAATAAGAAAAGGTCTTGAGAAATAACTTCAAGCTATCGCTTGACCGAAATTCATCTCCCACTTTCACTGGTGCTTCGTACCCATACGTTTAGAAGTGGGAGACTTCTTTCGGAATTACGTTAAAATGAATCGTACTGTCTTTCTTATATCGTAAGTACATAAATGTCCCACACGACTGACAGAACCCCCGCTCTGCCCAGCCAGATGAATCATATACAGAAACTGTCGATGATTCGCCGAAGTGATACTCTCCTTCCCTGTATGCATCAGTATAAACAATCGGTCCCGCCGCCTGTTTCCTGCACATCCCACAATGACAGACGTATACTTTTCCTTTCAGTTCTTTAACTTCTAGAACGGTATTCCCGCAAAGACATTTTCCATTAGGCATGTTACACTCTCCTAACCTGTTCTTTTGAATTTCTATATGTATACATTTAACAGTAAATAATTCAGGTATATAAAGCAACTCTTATCAAAACTATTCGATTCAAAAGACTATATACGCATTGACTCCCCACTCATCTTCTTTCGTTCGGTACCATTATCAAGCTTAGCTTTGTAATAAAAAATAAGTTGCCTGACCCGGCTTTGTCAAGTCTATCCACTATTTTACGACTATTATATCCTTTTAATACAAATTGTCTGTTTAAACTCTAAGATAGGCGTGTTATAGCAATACATATATTAATTAAATATTTATTAATATATATTGCTGTAGGATTATTTTCGCTATGATAGGGTTCTGGTCTTACAGTAAGTCGTGGGCAAGAAGACATACTCACTACGTCAGTTTCTACCCTGTCAACCAAAACGGTATAACTTACGAGGAGGAAAAGTAGATGGAAATGAAGAAATTATTGGCTTTAATTTCTGCAAGCGCATTTTTACTAGCAGCTTGTGACGATGTAGATACTCCAGCAGATGATGACGATTCAGCAGCTGTTGAAGACGACACTGAAGCAGAAGCAACCGAGTCAGAAGAGGTCGGTGAAGAGGCAGATACTGAAGAAGAAACAGCTGAAGTGGAAGAGGAGCCTGAAGAGTCTGAATTACTGTCAATTGGAGAGTCTATCACAATTGATGATATAACGATGACCATCACCAATGCAGAGTTCACTGACGAACGAAACCAGTTCGAAGAAGATGAGCCCGAACATGTCATTGCTATTTATTACACACTTGAAAACGACACAGATGACGACTATGGATATGGTATGGATTTTGATGTTTATGTGGACGGCTCCCAAGCAGATACATACCCGAACGACAATTCAATGGGTTCTGTTTCAAGCGGACGCTCAACTGATGGCGTAGCACATTACGCAGTAAATGGCGAAACTATAGAAGTCGAGTGGGAACCTTTATTTTCTTTTTCAGGTGAAAAAGGAATCTGGGATGTTACACCGTAATATTAATAAGGGAACGCACTTTAATGCTCTATTGTAGCATTAGTGCAGGACAAAAGGCCTTTAGTGAGATAGTGTCTCGCTAAAGGCCTTTTGTGGTATAAATAAAAATGCAAGTGAGGTCACATGAAAATAAGGATTTGACATCCTCATTTCAGAGACACACTCACTTGCATTTTTCATAGGATGCGCACGAGAGGACTCGAACCTCCACGGGGCATCGCCCCACCAGCCCCTCAAGCTGACGCGTCTACCATTCCGCCACGTGCGCTATTTTCTCAACAGAAGCTATCATATCAATGTTTGAGTAAAATGTCAATATACTGAACAGTTTGAATTTACCCAAAATTTTATGATTTCCTGAACGGTGACAAAAGCCCGAGGTATACACATGTGGAAAACATGGTATCCTCGGGCTTTTGAGCAGTCCACAGCTTAAATCTGTGGACTAATTTCA
>NZ_BAAGIQ010000179.1:0-1930 GCF_054658175.1 Alkalibacterium sp. s-m-28 | reverse complement strand
CAAAATCTAAGTATTGATCCAGGCTTAAACGTATTATCGCTCCTCCTATGACGTTATCATAGAAGGAGCGATAATAAATTATAAGGGGTTTTTATCAAACTGTCCTTGACATGGGGTCCAGTTTAAATGGAAATGGATGTAACAGGGGCCTTTCATTCTGATGGCAGTCGATTTGCGGTTAAATAAAAAGTACAGGGTATCCGGACCAGCACCTTGCGTGTCGTCCGAATATCCTGTACTTTTATTTTGTATTATAAGATAAACATCAATAGTCCGGAGTAGAAGACCAGGCCGACCATAAATGAGGTCATGCCGCTTCCTTTACAGGCTGGAAGTTCATCTTTTAAAGCGTTGAGAATCAGTCCGCCTGCTACGAAAGCTTCCAGAAGTCCCATATACGTGTGAGAGATGTGAATAGTCAATCCGAGAAGCCATCCCAGCAGCACAGACGCGACGAGGAGCTTCAGACCATATCGGTCGTACAGTTTTTCAAAGTGGTGACGCAGTACCCAGTCATTGGTCATGAAGTGGACACCAATAGCGAATAAGTAAAGCAGTGCAGTAAAGGTCGTTTCAAAACGCTGATTGGACAGCAGGATACCGATAATGAAATTATAGAGAAAATATGACCCAATGTGAGCCCAGAAAATACCTGAAGTAGAAAAATCTCTTTTCGACAGTTTCAGTCTTGATGATTTTAAAGCCAGCTCAAGAAAGTAAAAGACAACAATTCCCGCAAGCATGGAGCCGAAAATCAGGTGAGACGCATTCTGGGGTGAAATATGAAAAGTCTCCATAACCTCATGTTCATATCCTTGAACGGTCGGAATCAAGTGAAAGAATACATAAGCTAGTGAAATTCCTCCAACAAAAGAGGTGAACTGGTTAACAGAAAATAGGCGCAATTTAAAATGTCTGGAGCTTAAATGAATAAATGAAAAGCCTAATGCAAGGAACAGACCGGTTAATGACATACTACAATCCTTCTTTCAATTAATTAAAACTATCTCTATAGCGAATTTATTATAGTCCTCAACAAGATCGTAGTCAACAAGTTTTCATGAAAGTTTCTGAAACTTTTCATAATTATGTCCGAAGCGTTCAAAAATAGGAACAAGCCTTCTATTATGCTATTCTATTAATATAAAAATTAAGCAGCAAGACAAAGAAAAGAGGGATTGGATGATACCAATTAAAGTTAAACTGGCAAAAAACAATCGGATCGAATCAGAGCGACTGATTCTCAGACCGGTCACATTGAAAGATGCACCGGATATGTACGAATATGCCCAGGATGAAGAGACGACCTATTATGTTTTTGAAAGACATACGTCACTTGAAAAGACGGAAGAAGCCATCACGGAGTATTTTCTGGAAGACCCGTTCGGAAAGTTCGGAATCGAGCTGAAGGGGACAGGTAAAATGATCGGTACAATTGATTTGAGAATCAAAAGCGAAGACAAACGGGCCATCATTGGGTACACCTTGAACAAAGCGTTTCACGGAAAAGGGTATATGACGGAAGCCGGCCAGCGTGTATTGAAGTTAGGTTTCGAGACACTTGGACTCGACTGCATTGCCGCTTTGCATGACGAACGCAATGCCGTATCGGGGAAAGTGATGGAACGTCTTGGAATGAAAAAGGAAGGGACCCTTCGTCATGTCGGAAAATGGAAGCAAGGGGAATGGTTCAATGACGTCTATTATTCGATCCTTAAATCGGAATATGATGAGCAGATGAGGGAACAAGATCAGTAAGGGGGATCATTTGCGATAAGTGGCACACTCTTTTTATACTTAAAGACTCAAGTTTTGCAGTTAAAAAATAGCCTTTGACCCTTGGTGTCATTGACTTGGTACCGATTATTATGCCGCTTTTGATATTTGATTCAGCTGATTTTCTTTTAAAAATGGCTTGAAGAGTTCCGGT
>NZ_BAAGIQ010000178.1:0-1956 GCF_054658175.1 Alkalibacterium sp. s-m-28 | reverse complement strand
GTTGTTATGGTGACTACATTTTACCAAAGAGAGGTGTCTTTTTGTGTGTTTTTTGATAATTATTTATAAGAAGTTTCAATAACCGCAAGGGTTAAACCTGGATATTCAACTGCAAAACTTGAGTTAATTATAATAAACAGCAGATTGATAATTGAATAAATTCCAATCTGCTGTACAAAAGATTATATTTAAACTAGCTTAGTCATTTAAATTAATATCTGACAACATTAGATAATACTAATTTAACACCGTTTTCTAAACAATCTCCTACTGGACAAGTTTTTTCAATAAAATTTGCAAAGGCTTCTGCTTTTTCTTGTGATTCATTTGTTTTAAAGTGCATAGAAAAACGAATTTCTTCAAAGCCATTTCTTACATCCGCGAGTCCTAAAAAGCCATCTGGATCCAAATCACCCTCAAGTTCAACGTGAAATTCGTCAAAAGAGAAATTATGAGCTTCAGCAAATGCACTAGCAACAATAGTTTGGCAAGCACCTAAAGCGCATAAAACCATTTCAACAGGGTTCATTGCCTTGTCAGTCCCACCAAGATCTTCTGGTTCATCTGCTATAATTTTAAATCCTCTTGAGTTACATTCAACTTGAAGTCCATCAGGTAATTTTTTTGTAACTGCTTTAAATGTCGTTAACATAGTTTTTTCCTCCTAGCAAAGTTTGTGAATCATCGATCAATGAAGATATTATACCACGGCGAAAATATAAAATCAATACTTAGCTAAGTAACTATATTCGAGTCTGATTCATTATTTGCTTCGGTGAGAATCCATTTAGAGAATGCAAAAGCACTTGAAAACTCTGATGAGCCGTTTAATTATGCCCTCACTTCTGCTGGTCGTAATGTTTTATTTTAGGGTCATAATCACGTTGTAAGAAGTGGCTATACACAGTACCAGTAATATGTAATAGCAGTGTGGATAGGAATAAATATATCTTCATCTATCTCTAGACAGTACTGTCCAATTTGTGGCGCGATAGCTTATATCAAATTGTTTATGTAGGTTAATCCAAGTAGTTGGTAGTTAAGTGGACTGGTTTTCTGTCTTCAAGCGTGTGCAAACTTCACCATATTTTCCACGTCTTTTATATTTTTTAATAAATCTAAAAGGAGTCTGTTGCTGTATAAAATCGTTAAATTTTAATGGAGGATAATATCGATGTTTTTTAAATTGGATGCAATAATTTTGGCGATGGCTGCAATCGCATTCATGTGAGGATTGTTTACCTTACTTATGTTTATCAGGAACGTGACGGATAAATAAAGCTCTACAAGTTGTTTTTGGAACATTGGCAATTTTGTTTTTCTTACTTGCGATTGGTAATTTCACAGGTTCTAGCGTGGTTTTAACGCTTGCCGGTTATGAAGGCATCATTTGGGGCTTCTCAGCGATTTATGTTGCTATGATACAAGTGTTGAATGAGTTATACGGCAAAAGGATTTTGCCAATCGTTGAGTATAAAGCTGAGGGTCATTTATGGACTAGTCGCGAAATTAATAAAGCGAGTTAATAATTCAGTGAACGAAAGAAGCTTAAATATAAAAAAGAAGTGAGCGCTCATGTCTCACTTCTTATTTTAATGATTAAGCTTTTTCCTCAATCCTATTTAAATTTTTCAGTATTGTTTGTCATCTTTTTACGATATTCTGTCGGGGAAATACCTTCTTTCTTTTTAAATAAATAACTAAAATAATTTGAATCCTGGATTATTCACAGCCATATCAAAAACCTTAAAGAAACTGTATCAAATCAATTAAAAATAGCCAATCGATCTTTCACTAATTAAGTGAAAAGGAGCCCGATCTTTGATATTGTATGATTATGGTGTCAAAACCCCATAATTTTAAGCACTTAATCAACTTGAAATGCTCAAAAGTATACAGTTTTAAAAAATAAAAGAGGGACTCCTCTTTATGCCATCACTTTTTCCTGATTGTGTT
>NZ_BAAGIQ010000177.1:0-1962 GCF_054658175.1 Alkalibacterium sp. s-m-28 | reverse complement strand
AATGAACAGTATCGCTGGCGATCACCAGAAGACCGACGGTCATTTGAAATGGCTCATGCCAATGATATGTGGCAGATCGACACGTCCTATGGGCCTTATTTGTATGATGAAAAGGGGAAAAATCCGAGTGAGAATACAGAATGCTTTTTAGAAGGATTAAAGAGGATTTTCGAAATGATGGAGAGTGTGCCTAAAACGATTCGTATTGATAATTTGGCAGCTGCCGTTGTTAAGCCAAGAGGGAAAGGCGAAGAAACCGTGTTTACTGAGGCCTTTGAACGCTTCGCTGCTCACTATCGTTTTGAACCCATTGCTTGTAATCCGTATTCTGGTCATGAAAAAGGGGCTGTTGAAAATAAAGTAGGCTATATTCGTTATAATTTTTTTGACTGTATACCTGACTTTGTTTCCTACCTTGTATTTGAGAAATGGTTAAATGCTCAACTAGAAGAAGACAGTCATCGCAATCACTACCATGAACACATACTAATCAGTGAATTATGGGAAGAAGACCGGGCACATATGCGTTCTCTTTCAGATACACCCTACCCCGTTTTTAGATACGAAGAATGCAAAACAAATAAATATGGTGAAATCAGATTGGATAATGCGTCTATTCATATCCCAAAAGTAGGTCGTAACCGTCGGTTAACCGTGCAGTTATACTGGGATTCATTCCGCTGTCTGAGCCCAAGTGGTGAATTGCTCTATGAAGCAGATCGGCCTTATATTAGTGAATCCCGACCCGTCGATTGGCTATATGTATTTCAAACTTACCGACAAAAACCAAGGGCACTTGATCATTCTAAATATAAGAAGCTGCTTCCATCAAAAATAAAAAGCTATGTATTAGAAACAACTCTTGTCGAACGAAAAAGGCGCATCGACCAACTGCTTGAATTGCTTAAAGAAGAGGACTTATTACGGATTGAAGAGAATTTTGAGTTTCTCCTACTGAACAATTTTGAATCAGAGCCAACAGAAGCTTCTCTCTCCCTAACGCTTTATGATTCACTCTCTCCGAAGGCGGTGAGCTAATGGAAGATGAGTTAAAGGAATTGTGCAAACGTATGAGGTTAGCGTATGTTTATGACTACGTCATAGACAATCATGATAAAGAAGCTCTCTATCCTCTTATATTAGAGTCTTTGAAATACGAACAGCACGAACGAGAACGAGCTAAAGCTCATCGTTTAATACACAAAGCGGGTTTCCGCACTCATAAACGATTGGGTCAATATGAATGGCATGATGCGATTGGATTTCCAGGGTCTCTAACTAAAGAGGAATTAATAAGCTTAGATTTTATTCATCATCGTGAAAATTTGATTTTCGTTGGTTCACCAGGCACTGGGAAAACAACGTTAGCCACAGCTCTTGGCATCGAAGCATGTATGGCGGGAAAAGATGTACAGTTTTATCGTGTTTTAGATTTAGTGGATAAATTACAAAAAGCGTCTCAAAGAGGGACGCTTGCACGTACACGAAAGAGCATCTTAAAAAGCGATTGTCTCATCTTGGATGAATTAGGTTACTTGCCAATAGATAAAGAAGGATCAGAGCTGTTATTCCACCTTATTTCTGATTTTTATGAGGAACGCAGCTTGATTGTGACGACCAATTTAGAATTCAGCTCATGGAATAAAGTATTTCAGGACTCCAGATTAACGAGTGCCTTAGTTGATCGCTTAATTCATCACGCTCATATTTTCTCGTTTTCTGGTAAAAGTTACCGCTTCACGAACGCATTATCGCAACACAAAAACTAAATAAAACGGTGCAGCAAAGGTATGGAAAAAATTCCTGCAATCTTATGGATTTTTTTCTTGCAAAATATTTGAATTTGCCCAAAATTTATAACAACACTTTATATACCAAAAGCTCGAGGAATTCACATGTGGAAAACATGGAAGCCTCGAGCTTTTTGACTGTCCACAGCAAAAATCTGTGGACAAAATGCAC
>NZ_BAAGIQ010000176.1:0-1995 GCF_054658175.1 Alkalibacterium sp. s-m-28 | reverse complement strand
TCGTAATGGCCTGTCTGAAAGAGACATTAATGAACGAGTTAGTACTATCTGAACAACATGTTCAAGACTTGTTAGATACCATCTTTGATAGTTTACCGGAACTCTTCAAGCCATTTTTAAAAGAAAACCAGCTGAATCAAATATCAAAAGCGGCATAATAATCGGTACCAAGTCAATGACACCAAGGGTCAAAGGCTATTTTTTAACTGCAAAACTTGAGTAAGTAAGATATCTTCGCTCGCTCCTCACCCACTCGATCAAACAGGATAGGAATATCATCTTCCAGAAAAATCGGCTGAACGTAAGTCAAATATCCTTTATCAGCCACCCTGTCGATCAGATCCAGTCCAGTGATCTGCATATGATTAATCCCCAAACGCAAGTCATTGTCTTTGCCATCAAGGGCCGCATCGTATGCATTGAGGATCGTCTCTATACCCTGATCCCCTATCCCATGAATAATCATTTGATACCCGTGGTCGACAGCTGTTTTCACTTCATCAGACAAGGTGTCTTGTGATTTCGTCAAGATTCCTTTAGTTGACTGATCATCTGAGTAGGCTTCTCTTAATGCAGCGGTTCTGGATCCTAATGTTCCGTCTATGAAAAACTTGATCGGTCCGATACGGTTCCAGTCGCTTCCTTTTCGGAAAGGGTAATCCATTTTTAGAAAGTCAGGCAGGTATTTGCCATTGTTGAACCAAATCTGCTGATAAAAGCGTACGGTCAGCGCCTTTTCCTGCTCAAGTTCTTCATATAAAGATAATGTCTCTTCTACAGTATCATCTTTAGCGTCGTTAGTGTGCATCGATGTAATGCCGTACTGGTTAGCCAGCTTCATCGTCTGTCTGATTGCTTCTTTTTTCTCTTCTCTGGTTCTCGCAGGCAGCTGAGCTTTAACCAGATCCAGAGCCCCTTCAGTCAGTATACCAGTAGGCAGTCCGTCGGTATCTTTGAGAATCTCCCCACCAGTTTCTAACTGACTGTGCTTTGTAATATTGAAAGCCTTAAGTGCGGCCGTGTTCAGACTCATGACATGACGGTCCACTCTGACCAGAACGATCGGCACGCTTGAAGAGGCCTGATCCAGATCATGTCTGTCAGGAATCCGCTTGTCATCAGTAAACAAAGTATGATTCCATCCCTCTGAATATAAGACATCTTCTTTAGTCATCTGCTGGTCCTCTATGTAAACTCTGCAGCGATCGATCAGTTCTTTCATTGAAGTCACACCGGTTATAGGAAGAAGGGACAAAAATTCGGCAGTCATGAGAAAGTGCAGATGCGAATCATTCAGACCCGGAATTACCGTTCTCCCTCCAAGATCGATGACTTCTTCACCTTTAAAAAAAACCTCACATGATTCGTTGCTCCCAACCTTTTTGATCGTATTGCCTTCTATGACCATGCTCTCTGCAAAAGTCGATTCACTCAAATAAATCTGTCCGTTTTTAAACCATTTCATATTTACAACTCCTGACTTCATTCTGATCTTCACTTCGTCAGTATTCATTATACTCTTTAAGGAAGAGGGTGTGTACCCGTTTGACCGGATTACAATCGAGTAGGGGGTAAATAATTAATTTATTTACCGTCCTCTCACACCACCGTACGTACGGTTCCGTATACGGCGGTTCAATATCTTAAGTAAGCAGACTCTGCCAGTTGGTTTAGTTTCACTAAACCAACTGGCAGAGTCTTTTCGTTGTAAGTGCCCGATGAACCTCGGGCGTTTTGGATAATCGCCAATATTTCTTGCGTGAAAAACCAATACGTTTAGCACTATCTATATCTAGACCTAAACGTTCTAATCTGTTAATCTTAGTTCGTATCTTTTTCCATCGCTTAAGAACAAGTTGTCTGATTCTGTGATGCAGCCATTGCTCCACTTTCTTCACGAATGATTTGATGAAGCCTGTGCCGAAATAATTAATCCAGCCTCTTGTTCTGCTGTTTATTTCTTTGACAATCTCATCAAACTTCCCTGCTCGTTTA
>NZ_BAAGIQ010000175.1:0-1995 GCF_054658175.1 Alkalibacterium sp. s-m-28 | reverse complement strand
TCCTGACTTTAGTAGTTTTCAATGAGAATAAATTGTAAAAGTGTTGATTTAATCAATAAATCAACACTTTTTATTTCTTTTTTAGTTGTCCACTTATGTACGTTTATGATATAATCTATTTATGGAGGTGGCGTTATGTATGTCGCAATAACTGGTGCTGGAAAGTCGAAAGTTGTTCAATTTGTTGAGCAACATCGAATTCCTAAGACCAATAAGAAAAAAACAGTTGTGATCGAAACTATTGGTAATTATGAAAAACTCGTTTCTGAAGATCCAGATATTATAGAGAAGTTGAAAATCAAAGCAAAAGAACTGACGGCCCTGAAGAAACAAAAGAAAGAACCTGTTCGTTTTGAAATGCAATCTGTTCCTATTATGACGGCTGATGAAGCGTCCGAATCGTTTAAAATCGGTCATCATATCCTCCGAGATTTGTGGAAAGAACTCGCATTGGATACATTTTTCCAAAAGCAACTTTCAAGAAAAAACCACAAAAATGCCCGTGAAGCCATCTTTTCATTGGTCATCCATCGGATGATGGACCCTAAAAGTATTCGGCACACACACCAAGATCTTGATAATTATGCCGGATTATCTTCACACCATTTGGACTTATACTACAATATATTGGATCATTTGGAGTCTATCCAAGATGCCTTGATTGACCACCTCTGCCAGCAGTTTGAACAAAAAACAAATCGAATAGGCCCCGTTGCTTATTATGATGTCACAACTTTTTCTTTTGAAAGTGTTGATGCAGGGGAGCTTCGACTGTTTGGATATTCAAAAGATAATAAATCGAATGAGGTCCAGGTCGTGATGGGCTTATTGATGGATAACCAAGGTATTCCAATCTCTTATCAATTATTCCCTGGGAATACAATGGATCAATCCACCTTGGTAGACGCTGTAAAAGATTTAAAGAATCGGTATCAAATGGATAAGATTGTCATTGTCGCTGATCGAGGGCTAAACAGCAAATCAAATTTAGCACATCTCTTTACAGAAGGACATGATTTTGTGATTAGTTACAGCCTGAAGAAAGCTCCTGAAGCTATTAAAACCATTGCTTTACAAGGGGACGAATGGGCTGTTAAACGAGTGGATGACAATGGGGAAATTATCTATAAATCGCAAGAAATTGATTACACTTTAGTTGAAAAGGTTGAAATGACTGAGGAAGAGAAAGCAAATCAACCAAAGCATAGAGGTCGACCTCGAAAATATAAAGAGATTGAAATCCCGACAAAAATTCATCTGACTTGGAGTAAAAAACGAGCGGAAAAAGACCGAAAAGATCGCGAACGTGTTCTTGAAAAAGTCGAAAAGTTACTCGAAAAGCCTTCTGGTGTGCGTGCGCAATTGAAACGCGGGCGAAATCAATACATTAAGATGGATGCCGACGTGGAAGAAGCGGAATTAGATCTCGAACGTATTGCCCGCCAAGCCCAGTATGATGGATATTATGCGATTATAACGAATCAACTGAGTGAAACAACTGAGAATATTGAGGCCACCTATGGTGGTCTGTGGCAAATTGAAGAAAGCTTTCGAGTCATGAAATCTGATTTAAAAGCTCGGCCTGTCTATGTATGGACAGACGAGCACGTAAAAGGCCATTTTGTCCTATGTTTTTTAGCTTTTAGTTTATTACGCTACGCACAGTACCGCTTACGAACTCGAGAAAATATTGAAATGAGTGGGCGTCGGATTACTAAAGCGTTAAATGAAACAAGTATAGTCACTATTGGAGAATATCCTTTAATAACACTCATCCCCACAAATATCTCGGAAGATTATCTCAGCTTAGTCAAAGCAACAAGTGGCTCACTTCTGTATTCAGCCATGTCATTGAATGAGTTTCGTCGAGCGACCGGACTTGATTTAACGATAAATTATATAAATGGACAATAAACAATCCAAAAAAACTACCTTAAACAGTGTATTAACAGTGTTTAGGGTAGTTTTTAGTTTTTAAAACTACTAAAGTCAGGA
>NZ_BAAGIQ010000174.1:0-2026 GCF_054658175.1 Alkalibacterium sp. s-m-28 | reverse complement strand
TGCTTTTCTCTACCATACGTATAGTGTACCTTTAAATCCCCTCTCTTTTCAAATCAAGTGATAGTGATTAACGTTTGAGGTGATAGGCTTTCTAGCGGGTAAAACTTTATACTTTCCTATTCTATAAAAAAACGTCCCCCACTAGCCGTTAAGCTACTGAGGGACGATAAAATACCGCGGTACCACCACAATTCAGGAGACTCTTCTCCTGCACTCTCATTCTTTAACGTGAATGACTCGACTCACCCTACTCGCCTTCAGGTAAGTTCCCATGAGCCCATTCCAGTCGACTCCTTTACCCACCTCTCAGCCCGGCAGGTTCTCTGTAAAAGGATGATCCACTGTACTCTTCTCATGTCTGATCAACTATATCTATTAAAAAAAGGCAGAAACCCATTTAAAATGAGTTTCTGCCTTTGCAGATGGACAGCCGGATCCAGAAAGGTATACGGGTACACTGAACCTGATGTCAATCCGGTCACCTTCTGAAAAACAGCTGTGGTATAACTGAAGAATCACTCATTACGATTCACTCATTCAATTTTAGAGCAACGCCAATAACCAGCGCGTACGTCGACGCCCCAGCTTTGCCATGTATTCTGCTCTGTCAATTGGATGAATGAACCGTTAGCCATAACGAAGTGATCCTCCTTTCTTTTTATTAGTTGACTGATTAATTGTTTCTCATTATAGTGAGTGTTATTTTTAATGTCAAGGTTAACTGATTATTTTTTTATAATAATTTCAGTTCTTTCCTGTTTAGTCATTCTTTCTTAGTTTCATCACTAAACAGATCCTGTGCCACTTTTATCAGCTTATCATTGAATGCCTTCTGATCCGATGTGACTTCCGATGAAGTATTCACCAGCAGACTGATATAAAATTTCGGTGCATGAGTCAGTTCCAATTTGACGAGGTCAGCCCGGTCTCTGACAAGCAAGTCGATCATCAGTCCGGCACTCATTCCTGACGCGATCATTGAGTTGGCAGTCTGAATTTCATTCGTAAAATGAACTCTGGACTGGTCAAGCGCGTTGGCTTTCGCCCATTTGTCGAATATGCGCTGATGGGTATAACCCTTTGCCAGCGTCACGAAACTTGTCTCCTTGAGCATCCGTGCATTTAGACGCTTATATTTAGCTAGAGGATGATGCGGGGCCACCCAGACATGCATTTCTCTTACTGCAACAGGAATCTGCATCAGCCATTTCTCCTTGAACTCAGGAACATCGCTGCCTACGATTGCTGATGAGATCTGATTGGTTTTCACCATGTCATACATCATATCTGAACTTTCCTCTTCAACTAATTTGAGTGACGGCAGATAATCGGACAGATGCGGCATAATCGACGGAAGAAAATGGCCACCGATCGTCGGCAGAAAACCCAAATGGACTTCTCTGGTCTCCATATTATGGAGATCTTTTTTTGTCTTGTCGATCAGATCGATGATTTCCTGTGAGCGTTTGTAAAGCAGTTCACCCGTTTCGGTCAGCTGAACACTTTTTGAGGAACGATCACGACTGATCAATCTCGTATTGAATTCATCTTCAAGTCGCTTCAACGCGATTGATATGGATGGCTGGGAAATATAGAACGCTTCCGCAGCCTCCGTGAAGCTCCGCGTTTCTGCTAGCTGCCTAAAATAATATAGATCCTGTAATTTCATTTTCCCTTGCTCCTCCTAATAAAGTGATAATTATCACGATGTCTAACCTTATAAATAATATTTATAATACCATAAAAAGCCTATATTCCATAATGTGTAAGCGGTTGCTATAGTATGTTTTGTAGATAACGCTTTCACAGTCATCGCCCGAATGTGCCACTTTTTTTTGCATCATCTTAAGCCCATCTGGCTCATTTTTATTCATGACTGGTTAAAGCCTTAAATCAATCAAGCATTATGGTGTTAAGTCAAGAGAATAGATTATAAAATGACAACCTATTTTCATAAAAAAGGGTGCACTGAACTAAACCGCCACGTATTCGAAAATACGTTCGGTTTATATCTTCGGATAGTCGT
>NZ_BAAGIQ010000173.1:0-2052 GCF_054658175.1 Alkalibacterium sp. s-m-28 | reverse complement strand
TAAGTGATGAATGTTTGTTTTTAGTGAACTTCATTTTATCAGATTAAGGGGGGAAGAGGTGCCTTTTTGTATTTTAATTGATAGAGCAACGATAGTTGCATTAAAACAACACGAAAAAACAAAAAAAATGGTAATTACTATTATGTAACTGGAGGAGAAAAAATGAATAGTGATAAGATCCAACATGCTGACATCACCATAAGTGCCGTATCTCCTTCTCAATATCCAGATGATGGTTTAACTGAAATAGTCCTTGCGGGGCGCTCCAACGTGGGGAAATCGACCTTCATCAATACGATGGTCAACCGAAAAAAACTAGCTAGAACATCGGGTAAACCCGGGAAGACCCGCACACTTAACTTTTTTAATATAGAAAATGAACTGTTTTTCGTTGATGTACCAGGATATGGATACGCTAAAGTATCTAATGCAGAACAGAACAAATGGGGCAGAATGATGACTGATTATTTTGCTACCAGAGAAGAACTGGCACTCGGAATCCTATTAGTCGACTTCAGACACGAACCGACTGATCTGGATATTCAGATGTATGATTTATATAAATACTATGATATTCCCGTACTTATTGTCGCTACTAAGGCGGATAAGATAAAAAAATCAAAATACAACAAGCATTCAAGTATCATCAGAAAAACACTTGAAATAGAACCCGGCGACAAGCTGTTCACATTCTCCTCTATGACTAGAGAAGGTCGGAAGGAAATATGGGATGAGATTTTGACGTATGTAGGGGATGAGAGAGAATGAAACTTTTAATGTATGGGGTAAATAGAGATACCGTCTCTTCTGACGATATTCACAAGTACAGTCTGACCCGTGCATCCAGAAGAGAACATCTACACGATATACATGCATTCGATGGAGTAAGTGAAGTTGTACTGCTTGTTACTGAAAACAGGAATGAATACTATCTGTATGTAGATGAGAAAGATTTCAAACACGGCGATCTTCTACGCTATCTGTCACAGTATACAGATAAAATGCTTGAAGAAGTGATTCTCGAAACCTACAGCAAGTTCAATGAAGATGTGGTCAGGCATCTCCTGAATTTATCCAGCAATGTTGAGACGGCTGAACAGCATTCCTATGAACCGGTAGATATCATCGATCAGGCGCTCATGGATGCAGTTGAAGAGAAGACTGCCGGACCTGTCCTGCAGATGCTGTTTAAGAACGCTGTCGACTTTTCTCTTGATTTATGTGAAAAGGAATCGATCAGACCATTGCTTCAAGGGAACGTTCCCCGAGCCGTGCGTTCGATCCGCTCTATGCTTGAACCTTCTGGAGATCATCACTATTGTGTAATAGGCAATGAAGACCTTACAAATCAGATAATCAAACATTTTTCTGGTTCAGACTTCGGGTCTCTAACGGTTCTTTACCGCAATGAACATACTGAACGGTCTGTAGAAGAACTGAAAAGATGGTTGGCTATTACTAATCAGCAGAACCGTATCAAACTGATTCATCTTGTTGATTCCAGTCAGTTTCTCTACAGACTCGCAAAAGCAGATGCTCTACTCATCGGCACGTGCGAAAATCATAACTGCATTTCTGAAGAACTGCTGCAGGATATGTTCGAAATGCGTCCTACTGCAAAGAACCAGCTGATATTCGACTTTAGTACTGCTCAGGACGAGACTGTCTTTTCCAGATACGCGTCGCTTACTTATAAGCACATCGAAGACGAAGCTAAGAAGCAGTACGATACTGAAACGATGGAATCTGCACAGACAGCCTTTGAGGAGCTGATATCAGTTGCTACAGGTCAGTATATGAACAGATACAATGAGATACAGGAATGCCAGCAGTTTCCTGCCTTAAAAAAGCTGCAGCCGATTAAAGAAATGGCGTCAGCAGAAAAATAAATCAGGTCGTGTAAAAGAGTCAGGATTCTGACTCTTTTTTTTTCGTGCGCCCGGCATGGGCGACAACTTGGTGGTGAAAGTCCACTACAGACTTGGCAGTAGGAACTGTTAGCGAAAGTCAAGGGTGTCCGCCGTGAGGCGGAATCTGAAGGAAGACGGACGC
>NZ_BAAGIQ010000172.1:0-2087 GCF_054658175.1 Alkalibacterium sp. s-m-28 | reverse complement strand
GTGGAAATGAGATGGTTCCTGTTTACTATAAGAGTATTCACGGTATCGTCTACGATAATTCAGAACTGAAAAAGTAATGGCTACGCACTATCCCAAAAGGGCGAAGGCGTAGCCGAAGCTTTTTTTAATTTAGTATAAAATTAGTCTTCATCTGAAGAAGACAGACCCATCTCTTTCTTCATGCGGGCAAGTTCATCTTCAACAGCTGCCGACCCTGATTCTGATGCATATTTTTCCTCAAGGATCGCTGCTTCGTCTTTATGTTCCTTATTCAAGTCAGCCATAGCGTTGGACTCGTCCAGACGGCGGCTGGCTTTTTCTTCCATCCGTTCAAAGGAGCTCATAGCACCTTTAGATTTTCCAGCAGATTCTGACGCTTTGTTCAGCTTGTCCTGAGTATCTGCAACGGACAGCTGAGCTTTTATCATAGCCCGACGCTGACGCATTTTTTCTATATCAGTGGCCAGTTTGTCATGCATCTGCCGCATCTTGGTTGCATTCTCATGTGCTTTTGCATAGGCATTAGTGAGTCCTGTACCAATATCTTCGAGTTCCTGCTTCTTGGTAAGAAAAACTCGTGCATCACCGTCGTTGCCTGCTTCCAAGGCTTTTCTAGCAAAGTTACCATACTTGGCTACTTCAGCTTCATTATCATCCACCAGACGTTTGGCTCGTGTTTCCTCTGCCATAACACTGGCTGTATTCTGCTTCACTTCTGCCAGATCGTCCATCATCTTACGCAAGTACTGGTCGATCATTTTTTCCGGATCTTCCATACGGTCCATCAGAGCATTGACGTTTGCACTGATAACATCTGAAAAGCGGTCTAAAATTGCCATGTTTTCATCCTCCTATAGTGATGGTGCATGTTAATAGTTATCCCAATTATCATCCTCGTACTTTTTAGATAGATCTTCAGCTTCTGAACGCCCGAATGTATCGATCGGTTTGTTCAGCATATCGTCTGTCCGTTTAGCTTCTTTTTCTTTGGCATCCTGACGTGACTTCCACCATTTATATAACACGTAAATCAAAACAACGAGCCCGAAAATACTCAGTACTGGGATCCATGGAGATGTCGTGACTTCCATGATCCGATCAGCTGCATCTCTGAACGAGTTGCTGAAATATTCCTCATCAGTCAGGTTTCCATCAGCGTAATATCTGTCCAGATAGTCGAGCAGGATGTCTCCAGCTTCTCTATCGATCACACTTCTAGCCTGAGAACCAACGACATAATAAGTCGTATAGTCATTAGGTCGAGGTTCAAGGAAAACCAGCAGAAGGTGGGCTTCATCTGTAAATAATTCATCATATAAGTTATTTGCGTATGCTTCCACTTCATCCATTGAAGGTGATGTATTGCCGTCAATATCTCCAGTGATGTAGACATGAGGCTGGACACCCGTTTCATTGTAGAAATGGCGAAGTCCGTCGACCATACGGGTGTGATTCCCGATCCAGTCCAAGTTATCTGTATAGTAATCCGTTTCATTTACGGAACCTGAGGGCAAAGGCTCTCGCTCAACAGTGGACGTAGTGATACTACCTGATCCACCGTTTCCGCCAGTTCCAAAGTTCCCTACTGTAGACAGCAGGCTGAACATGATGAACAGGAATATCATGACGGTGAAAATACTGCCGCAGCCCATAAATCCACAGCCACCGCCACCTCGAGGGTATCTCCTTCGCCTGCCTAAACCGCCAAACATCCAGATCGGTCCCATGCGAGGCCCGTAATGTCTGGGTCGCCTATTGTAGCCGCCCCCGAAACCGCCACCGAAGCCTCCACCGCCTCGACCACTGCCACCGAAGCTTCCGCCGCCTCTACCGGCTCCACTGCTGCGTCCGCCACCGCCTCGACCACCGCCGAAACCACCGCCACGTCCACCGCCACTGAAGCCTCCGCCGCCACCACGGCCGCCTCCTCTTCCCATATGTATCCTTCCCTTCTTCGTGCAGTAATTACCAATTTTTTTGTTTTTTCGTGTTGTTTTAATGCAACTATCGTTGCTCTATCAATTAAAATACAAAAAGGCACCTCTTCCCCCCTTAATCTGATAAAATGAAGTTCACTAAAAACAAAC
>NZ_BAAGIQ010000171.1:0-2159 GCF_054658175.1 Alkalibacterium sp. s-m-28 | reverse complement strand
TTTCAGGCAATAGTAGATAATTTCAAACTGACAGTTTATAATAGGGGTATACAGCACTTGCTTTTCCTTCTTTCTGGGGATAGTTTGGTAGTCGGATACCTACTATTTTACCGATAAATGAGGGAGGAGCAAGTGTTTTTTGTCTTTTCCTTGATAGAACAACGGTTATAGACCTTTAAGAACAAAAAAATTTGACAGTAACCCCAGTGGAAAGAAGGGTAATAATATGACAAACATTGTCCTCATCGGCATGACTGGCAGCGGGAAAACGACAATCGGGAAAGAGCTGGCCAGCCGCCTCAAGCTGTCTTTTATAGACATGGACGACTTTATAGAAAAACAGGCGGGGCAGTCAATCCCGGAATTATTCGAACAGGGCGAAGCGGTTTTCCGATCTCTAGAAACTGACGCCTGCATCAAGCTGGCCGATGCCACTGATACAGTGATCTCGACTGGCGGAGGTGCTGTCCTGAAACAAGAAAACCAAAAGTGGCTCAAACAAGCGGGCGTAATCGTATGGATCGATCGTCCGGTAAATCTGATTGTAAAAGACATTGAGACTGCACACAGACCACTTTTGAAAAATGGCACGGAAGTCTTATATACGCTTTTTGAAGAACGTCAACCGGTCTACGAGGCTCTTGCAGATGTAACTGTCCGCAACGATCAGTCCCTTTCAGAAACGGTGAATGACGTGCTGAATCAGTTGACTAAACTTGATACTAAAGGAGACCACTCATGAACATATGGATTATCAACGGACCCAATATTAATCTTTTAGGAACAAGAGAGCCGGATATTTACGGTCACGAAACAATGGAATCGATCAACCGTCAGATTCAGACTTATCTGACTGATCACGGGCATCTATATGATTTTTTTCAGAGTAACTCCGAAGGGGCACTGGTCGATAAAATACAGGAGGCATTGAATGAGCAGGTTGACGGCATCGTCATCAATCCGGCTGCATATACTCATTACAGTTATGCCATTCACGATGCCTTGAAATCCGTGTCTATTCCGACAGTCGAAGTCCATCTGAGTGCCATTCATTCCAGAGAAGCATTCCGGAAAGATTCTGTGATCGCTCCCGCCTGCATCGGCCAGGTGTCAGGCTTCGGACCAGCGAGCTATCTGTTAGGCGTACAAGCTCTGGAACTTCATTTGGCAAAGGAGAATACCTAGATGAATTTAGCAATTGTAGGCCTTGGTGCCATCGGAGGATCCTTTGCGATGAGCCTGATGAACAAAGGGAATCACCGTATCATCGGTATCGACATCGATGAACAGACCATTGACTATGCACTGAAAGAACAGATCATTCACGAAGGCATGACTGTTCCCGAAGAAGGCTTGAAAGAAGCAGACGTGATCATGCTGACCCTTTACCCCAGCCAGATCGCACCTTTTGTAGAGCAGTACCGTTCCTATTTCAAGCAGGGAGTCGTACTCACTGATGTGACCGGCGTGAAAACCTCTATTATTAAAGAAACGTCCCGCGTCCTTCCAGATCACGTTGACTTTATTTTTGCTCATCCGATGCGTGGAAGTGAGAAAAAAGGAATAGCCGGTGCATCCGCAGATAAATTTAAAGGAGCGAATGCTTTGATCACCCCCCTTCCTCAAAACAAGGAAGAGAACCTCACCCGTATAGAACAGCTGTATCGGGATGCCGGATTTTCCACGCTGACTCGGGTGACACCTGAAAAACACGATGAACAGATTGCCTACGTCAGTCAGCTTATGCATGCCTTATCAGTCTCCGTTGTAAACAGCAGTCAAGCTTCTGATGACACCTTGCTTTTTGCCGGCAATAGTTTTCAGGAACTGACCCGTATTGCAGATATCAACGACAGCCTCTGGAGTGAACTGTTTCTGAATAACAAAGAGGCACTGATTCAGTCGATTATGTCATTTGAAGCCGAGCTGGAAACCTTCAAACAAGCTATAGAAGCAGATGATGAAGAAGCTCTGAAAGACTTTCTGATTCGAGCACGCGATCAGCGCAGAGACTGGTACTGATCAAGCTAAGTGTAGAAAAGCATTCTATACCGATAAAAAAGAGGCGAAAAAAGGCAATGTGATCCAGCAGACGTGAATACACTGCTGGATCACATTGCTTTTTTTCTTGTCAAATGTCTCCAGCAAAGGTAAAATAA
>NZ_BAAGIQ010000170.1:0-2178 GCF_054658175.1 Alkalibacterium sp. s-m-28 | reverse complement strand
ACCGGAACTCTTCAAGCCATTTTTAAAAGAAAATCAGCTGAATCAAATATCAAATGCGGCATAATAATCGGTACCAAGTCAATGACACCAAGGGTCAAAGGCTATTTTTTAACTGCAAAACTTGAGTTGATAATATTTAAGGACAAAAAGAAGCAGGCTTCCCTTTATACAGGTTAATCACCTGAGAACATGGAGTGTGTTTTTTGTCAGGGCCTTCTGTCCTGGGCTTTTTTATAGAAAGGCTTCCCTATGTCTAACGCAAATAAGCTGTACACTTACATACTTGAAAAGCGGATTACAGCAGTACAAATTTAAAAACAGCACCCATCGACCGGCTCATGACCGACTTAAATGCGTCTTTGTCTTACCCCCTGTCTGAAAGAGAAATCAGAAAGACAATCCAATATGCCTACTCAGGGCGTTATAAGGGGCCTCAGCGCACTATATCCAATTATTGAACAGTGGGTAGGCGACGACACATGCACTGAGAGCTCAAATAAGGGTGTCTGGTATAAGTTTGCGAAACCAAGGAAACGCTAGAAAAGTCATTATTCGGAATGGCGCAGAGATTTGATCAGTTTAATTGAACGCACAGCAACGAAGAGCCAAGGCTTTGTGCAATTCACGCGAAAAGAACTCATGAACGCCATGGGTATTCCTGAATCCAGTTTAAAAGACTTGCTGAGACAAATGAAAAACGACGACTACGTGACGATTAAGACCAAACCAGGGAGAAATGGCTACACACGTTTATGGACCGTTAAAAGCATTGTATTAAGCCTCATACGCTCTAAACGAGTCAAGCAACTAGCAGATAAAGAAGGCTTGCTACAGACACTAGCACCCATTCAAACGCTGATAGAAAAGGTCTCTAATAAGCCGATAGACAGAGAAAAACTACAGGAGATCATCTTAAAAGAAATCGTGAATACATCGTAAAATTTAAAAGGGACGAACTGCCTATTACTTATTTCTAGTATACGGTGTTCTCTTGTTTTGAAGTGCCTTCCGTAGTCTTTGGATGGAGTATATGGTTATTTTCTAGTCTGACTGAGGGTTATTTGGTGCATTTGAATAAAATGTTATTTTGACGTTAGAACGTGCGGTTGAATTATGGTTGTCTAAAGAGTGGGTTAGAAAGGTGTATTGTCGTAGGAATTTGATTAATGTTGCATGAGAGATTTATTGAAATATAAAATAGTGCATGCAATCGAAGGATATAATGTAGTATTTTTAAAAGCGTATGTTTTGAATCTGAATGAGGTTCTTTTTTCAAGTTATTTAAAGGATGAAACTAAAAAAGTAATTTTAGACTTCACTTATGCAGATTGAGACGTTTTAAATTAAAAATATGTATTGTTCAGGTTACAGTAACACCAATAAAGTAGAAAATTACTTTATTAATATACTCAATAAAATAGTAGCAAATTATAAATTATTAATATATTATAAAAGAATCCAGAAAGGAGTGTGCGGGAGTTACCTGAATGGAAACTGATTTAATTATATTTCTGATAATCTAAAAAGGCTGTGAAATCGGTTTTCAAAAGAGTATTAATAGCTAATTCTAAATGAGAAGGAAATAATTCATTCAAGTCACGTTTTGTTACTAGAGTCTGTAAGGATCTGTAGTGAAATTGTTCATAGGGAAGTCCTCTTTTCTGTGAATGTAGTGTGGGAACTCTATCCTACAGAAGGGGTTTTCTTTTTCTATTTCCATAAGATAGTTTACACTCTCTTTTATAATACTGATACAATCATGTCTAGTATTATATTATTAATTGATCAATAAGGAGCCGAGGAGGAGTGAAAAGAAAATACTATTTAATCATATTAGGTATACTGATCTTCTCATTTTTTGTGACATTTGAGAATAAAAGAGTTTATACGAAAGATATTGAATGGGTTGAAGGAAATCAATTAGAAAAAATTACCCCTTGGTATGGATTTGATAAACCTCAGTTATTATAGGGGAAAAAATAAAAATTGGAATAGTAGACGGACCAGTGTCAACAACTCACAATCAGACGAAGTCTATGAATATCAATACTCTCAAGTTTCGCACCCTAATAAATGCTTCACAATCCTATCGGATTAACCCTCACCAAAGAAATTACGCAGCAATTTGTTCTTGGTTTGACTGATTTCCAATCAAAATTTCTTTGAATGCCGCCGGTA
>NZ_BAAGIQ010000169.1:0-2239 GCF_054658175.1 Alkalibacterium sp. s-m-28 | reverse complement strand
CTTTGTATGAAGTTTCTGTTCGTCAGTGCAAGCATTTGCGTCCGTCTTCCTTCAGATTCCGCCTCACGGCGGACACCCTTGACTTTCGCTAACAGTTCCTACTGCCAAGTCTGTAGTGGACTTTCACTACCAAGTTGTCGCCCATGCCGGGCGCACAAACAAAAAAGAGGACGACGATTCGCCCTCTTTGTATTTAAAAAATTCACTTTTCTGCCGCTTTACTCACGTACTCTCCTTTAAGAATAGAACAGTGTATACTGTCAGTCAACGCACCTCTGACAATATGATTCTGCCTCAAATGCCCTTCTCGTTTCATTCCAAGTCGATCAAGCAATCGTCCAGAGTTATCATTTCGATAATCATATTCAGCAAATACTCGAGCTAGACCTAGCGTGGAAAAAGCAAAGTCGAATATGAGCTTGATTGCCTCGGACATATAGCCCTGTCCCCAGAAGCTCCTATGCATCGTGTACCCCAGTTCGCCATTCATTGTATAGTCATCTACTCTGAACTCTATCGTGCCGATCATTTTACCCGATTCTTTATGCTCAATGGCATACTTCCCGACGGGCTCTTTAAGATAATAGGTCGACACTAAGCGGCTGGTCTGTTCCTTATCTTTGTGAGGGGTGTAGAGATACCTCGTTGCTTCTTCATCAGAAGTGAACTCATAAAGATCATCGACATCATCCAGCCCGATCGGTCTTAACTTCACTCTGTCTCCGTCAAAAGTCTTCTGTTTTTCAAATTCTTCCATTATATTCTGCCCGATTATAAAAATTCTCCTGTTCTCAATCTTTTATTTTCTTTAGGATTATACTTCTTTTCTCTAGAATTAACTACTTTAAATGTACATCACTTACATTATAAGCTGGTCTTAGTAATTTATCCTGTCTCTGGCTAACGTGTGTGATATTGGTCCATTTTCACTATTATTTGGCAATTTTACTATTAGTTTTTGTAGCCATAGAAATCATCTGTTTTGAGTTGCTTCTTCTTGATCTTACTATCTTTTAGGTGAAGAGAGACGTCTTTTACAAAAGAAGTAGGTCCAGTAATGAAATAGTTTGCTTCATTTTTATACTGGTCAATAAATTTATCCAGTTCCTTAATCAATCGTTCATCTGAATCGATAAATCTTACGGTCAGATTATCAAGGTTTTTAAGTTGATCAAGGTCATCTTTAAATAAAAAGTTCTTCGATCGACTTATATACAATAGCTCGATAGGTGTTGATATCTGTCGTTCAACTTCTAACTGCTTCAGCATCGATCTGAAAGGAGTAATCCCTATTCCACCAGCTATTAGAAGACTAGGAACAGATTATTTCAGGTAGAATGACCCTACCGGTCCAGTAAGACGCATACTCATACCAGGTTTCAGCTCAAGAAGTGCCTGCTTGAACTCACTGAGCTCCTTCCCTATTCTAGTAGTGATATGAATAGTATTTTCGTGAGGTGCAGTAGGAATACTAAATGGGCGGGTCTTATTTTTTATCTTCTTATGCGTAATATCATAAAGACCATGCTGGCCTGCCTTCCAGTTCAAATCTTCAGGTTTTTCGAACACAAAAGTATAAATCTGCTCTTTCGCTTTATATGACTCTATAAATTTAATTGGCTTTTTTTTAAAAACATTCTAGACATCGTCTAATTTACCCATGGCCTTCTCCATACCTTTCATTCAGTACGTTGTCCAAGTTCATGCAGAATGCTTTCCAGCTATAAATTGCACCTTCAATAGCACCTTTTGTATTTTTTGTTTCCTCACTGAATCCACTTTGATTTAATGTCAGCAAAGTCTGATTCTCTTCCACCTTTTCCAATGTCCACACCACTGTAGTTTCTTCTCCAGCGCTATGCCAGGTGTAAGATAACTTATGAGGTTCACTGATCTCAAGCACTTTACAGTTGACAATGCCGTCCCACCACTCATTAGGTTCACCTCGAAACTGAAAATCATGTCCAATCACTGGTTTAAAGTCATTCGGCCATATCCATTTTTCTAGAGTTTCTGAGCGAATTAAGGATGCCCATACTTTATCAATTGAAAATGGGAATTGCTGTTTGACAGATACATCAGGTTTCATTTGTTTTCCTCCTCAAGTACTTCGGTTACTGTCAAATTTTTTTGTTCTTAAAGGTCTATAACCGTTGTTCTATCAAGGAAAAGACAAAAAACACTTGCCCCTCCCTCATTTATCGGTAAAATAGTAGGTATCCGACTACCAAACTATCCC
>NZ_BAAGIQ010000168.1:0-2245 GCF_054658175.1 Alkalibacterium sp. s-m-28 | reverse complement strand
TTGGAAGTAGTTTGGTTGGTACCTACTATTTTGAACGAGATTTAGGGGAGGGGCAAGTGTTTTTTTGCTTTTCCTTGATATAACAACCATTGTAAGCAATTATTAAAAGAAAGTATTGACACTAACCTTTTGTTGAAAGGGGGTGCATGAAATGTTAAAATGTAGAAGCAACTACTTGAATTCTTCGTAGGTTCATCGGAAATATCGATGTTTAATGGTTTTCGTAAAGCGACGTAGAATTTAGGTAGTATAGTTGGTTTTTTTGCTTAGGGAATAAAGCAGCAGACAGGTAATAAAATTTGATTTTGATTGTGAGTTGATATTTTTGATATTTTTAAATGATTTTTTAAAAGGAATAATCATAGGTATAGGAGCCGTAGCTCCAGGCGTAAGTGGGGGTACCTTTGCGGTAATACTTGGTGTTTATAGCAAATTAACCAGTGCCATTGCTAATATATTTACTGATTTTATGGGAAAAATTAAAGCCCTTTTTTCTTTAGGTGTAGGTATAGCTTTTGGTGTATTAGCTTTTAGTAGAATTATGCAATATTTATTTGTATACCATGAAACCAATGTAAAATTTATCTTTATTGGGCTTATGGTAGGGACTATCCCTTTAGTGATTAAAGATGCAAATAAAAAGGGTTTTAAAGGCTCATATCTAATTCCTTGTATAATTGCCCTTAGTATAACAATTATATTTACCATATTAGAGAATAATGTGATAAATATTATGCCAGAAGCTTCCTCAGGACTAATTGCCACTATTATTTATGGTCTTATAATTGGATTTGGAACTATAGTACCAGGGGTAAGTGCATCATTTATTCTTATGTATATTGGGGCTTATGAAATTCTTTTGGATGCTCTTGTAAGCTTAGACCTTATGGTAATCATTCCAGTAGGGATAGGATTTGTCCTAAGTGTATTATTATTTGCAAAATTAATAAATTTTCTATTTGAAAGAGCTTATGGTTTTACATATTATACTGTATTAGGATTTGTATTTGGATCTATATTTGCAATTATTCCTAGGGATATATTAGGACAGGAAATCCTACTTGGAATCTTTTATTTAGTTATTGGATTTTTAGTATCTTATTATATTGGTACAAAGTATTCACAGTAAATGAAAAAGTTACTAGGTCATGTTAGCCTATCCGTCATATATAGCTCAACTTCTGTTTAAAACCCAGTATTTAGTAGTTATAAAGGTATATGATATTATACTTCCGAAGTGAAGAGTCTACCTTTATACCTCTATTACCTAAAAACTGTGACCCAGCTGATAGTCAAATTACTCAAGAAGAAAATCTATTATATTCTTCACCTTTATACCAGAAAAGTCATTAAAAACTGTATTATCCATAGTGAGGATATACTTAGGATAATTATCAGTTATGGACTGGAGTGGGCGTAGTTCACGTTCTTTTGTTTTTTCATCCATAATCGTAGCCGATACTTGATAGTAAACTATCTCATCAGCCTTACTTGCTACAAAATCAACCTCTAATGTACCAACTTTTCCAATTGTCACTTCATAACCTCTTCGTATAATAAGTTTGTAGTTAAGAATTGTTCTTAACTTAGTTGATTGATTAACTGTTTGAAAGAATGGAGCGGGGCTGGGAAATAACTAGCTGAATTAGAAGACACCGTCAAATCTAGGAAAAATGATCCTTGATTTGACGGTGTTTTTAATTACTCAGATTTATAAATTATTACTAAAAGGTGACTTTTTTCCCATCCCCAATTTCAAAAAGTCGCTTTTGATGATCCATTCACTTTAGTTCTTTGATAATTAAATATCTTGGTTATCGCTTGGTCATTCCGTGCTGTTTCTGTGTAAAATAGAACTAGATGGAAGATGGTTCTAAATGGGATGAAGCTTTCCCCTCCTTGTAGTTCGACTACTCATTAAGCATGCTTCCCGTCACAATGTTGAGACTATTTACTCATAAGCTGTATGGCTTGGTTCTTGTGTCCGTTGGTCTTAGGAAACCTTCGGTCTTGGCAGCTACACAAGAAACGAGTTAAATACTTATGCGCGAGGTTAAGGCACGCATTGTGTTACAGGGATAGCCCGGAGTGACCAAGCTTACCTTCCAAATTTATAACGAAGGTAACTCCCAATAATCTATGAAAAATTATGTTTCCCAAATTTCTCGTTGCTCGTATGATGATTTCTGTCGATGAAGGTAATATAATCCAATCCTTGTCTGGATTAAACAGCTTTATAACAGAT
>NZ_BAAGIQ010000167.1:0-2301 GCF_054658175.1 Alkalibacterium sp. s-m-28 | reverse complement strand
ATTTGTGTTTGGATAGTGCATTCTTTAGTCGAAAACTCTCTCCGGTAAAGCTTAATATGTGAGCATGGTGAATCAGTCGATCAACCAATGCGGCTGTCAGACGAGCGTCAATGAACACTTTATTCCATTGACTAAATTCTAGATTACTGGTGATGATGACGCTTTTCGTCTCATACCAATCACTAATCAGCTGAAATAGAAGTTCCGCTCCTTCTTTCGTAAACGGAACATACCCCATTTCATCTAAAATAATCAGTTTAACCTTGTCAAAACGTTTTTTAAAAGCATCTAGTGTGTTATTTTTCCATTGACGTTCTAGTTCGCTGACTAGGTCAGATACGCGCCAGAAGCGTGTATCTATGCCGTTTTCTGTAGCTAATGTGCCTAAGGCACATGCCAAGTGAGTTTTTCCTGTACCAGGTGTTCCTACGAAAACAGCGTTTTGGCATTGTTTGATAAAAGACAGACTAGTCAGTTCCTCTTTAGTTGTCGGGCTGGGAAGCGATATCTGGTTGTGCCATTCATAAGTGGATAGCGTCCGCCTACATGGCAGTTTTGATTGTTTATAGAGCCGTATCGTTTTCGCTTCTTCGCGACTTCGAAGTTCATTTTTCAAAAGAAAAAGTAACCAGTCCTCTTTTGAATCAAATCCATCCGTATCAATGACTTTTGGTATATGAGAGAGCCGGAGGCTTTTACACAGTTCTTCTAAGTAAGCGTGATCCATTACTTATACTACCTCCTTGGGAAAAATTCCTAATGCATCATAACTGTTCCAATCCACATTGTAAGAATCCGAACTCGGTTCGACCCCTATTAATTCATAGAATCTTTCGTTGATTTGTTTCATATCTTTAGTGACGAGTAAATTAATAAGGATATCGACACGTTCAGCTTGGACCTTCCAGTCATTATGAGTTAAGTATAATTTGATCCGCTCCGGTAAATATTTCCAGTAACGTGAGTACTCCATTGAACGGAGTTTTTTACGCCAGTCTAATAAGATAGATGCCCAGTCAATCGGTCGTTTTTTAAACATATACGGGCGATCACCTTCAGCTATTATGTCACCAGATCCACTGTAGAATGTGTAAGTCTCAGCTGTTAATACAGCATATATCTTCGTGTGATTTCGTGCCTTAGGCACGTGAATGAGTGTTTGATCGAGTTTGATTTCGTTATACTTGTTTGCCTTGCATTCAATCTCTTTAAAGACGGGATAAGGTACATCCGGAAGAGCCAGTAGTTCAGTTTTTTCTTCTTCCCATAGTTCAATGATGGAGACATTTTTTTCATAATGATTTCGATCTCTATCCTCAATTAGTTGTGTTCTCAATTTATCATTTAAAGAAGCATAATCTTTCATTGACGGGCTTGCAGGGAAAAAGTTATAGCGTATATATCCAACTTTGTTTTCAACACTTCCTTTTTCATTTCCGCTGCGCGGATTACATACTTGCGTGTTGAAACGGTAATGAGTGGCGAATCGAAGATAAGCCTCAGTTAGTACAGCAGGTTTATATTTAGATTTTCTCTCCGTTACGGCCGTTGACATATTATCAATTCGAATGACTTTCGGCACACCCCCGATTTGATGAAACAATTGAGTCATGCCTTCAAATAAACACTCCTGATTCTCTGCAGGTAACGCAACCGCAAAACCTACATTACTAAACGGGAAGGTCATTACCAAGGTTTTGACATCTTTAAATGCCCCCTCATGTTCGACTTCCATCGTTCCAAAGTCCAGCTGTGCATCTGCTGGGGGATGTTCCAGACGTTCAAATCCTTTATCTACAGCGCCTTTATCATTGTGAGTAGAACGCCAGTCTTGAACAAATACACAAACAGTCCGATAGGACCCCGGGAAATCAAGTTCTTTCAATTCACGGTGATAAGCTACGTTAGTACGTCGTTTTTTCTTCGGCAACTTGGCATCTTCGTCCAGCCATAAGGTTAAAATATCTCCCCATTTTTCTTCATACATCATGCCTGTTTTTTCTATTTTCTTCTTCTTTGGAAAGTTATTGCCATCAGCGTATTTTTTAGCTGTACGCCAATTCACTCCAAGTTCTTTTCTTATGTGATCAATCGATTTATCGTGATTATTCCTTAAATTTTTGATAGTATTAATATCAGTCATTGTGAGCATACCTTTCATACCTCCAGTTAAAGTGTAGGAACTCTAACTTTAGAGGATTTTCAGGTGCCTTGCAATGGCTTTTTATATTGCATTTTGCCGTCCGCAGAGTTGTGTACTTTTACCCTGCAATCTTATGTATTTTTATCTTGCCATAAACA
>NZ_BAAGIQ010000166.1:0-2352 GCF_054658175.1 Alkalibacterium sp. s-m-28 | reverse complement strand
AAGAAGAATCCTTTAAAGTTGTGATGATTTCTGATATAATTTGATTCATAAGAAGACCTCTTTCTCTAGCGTTGTCGTTATCTCTAGATTAAGGGTCTTCTTTCTTTTTGTCTAGGTCGAATTTCCCTCTTCCGACATTAATTTTACACATAGCTATCGCTTGACCGAAATTCATCTCCCACTTTCACTGGTGCTTCGCACCCATACGCTTAGAAGTGGGAGACTTCTTTCGGAATTACGTTAATACTCTATATTCGAAAAAATGAGTTTCTACCTATTAACCATTTTATTTACTTTATACTATCATTCTTTTTGCATTTTTCATAAGATAGAGAATCATATAGGCTAGGGATGTTCTATTGTCATTCAGTTTTTCCAGATGCGCCTCCTGTTACTCCGATAGTTCTTCCTCTCAAATCCAACCAATCACTAATTCTGTATCTCCTTTCAATTTTTTAATACTATTACTAACTAATTCTCAGTATAGAAGGCTGTTCAGGTTTAATAAACACAACAAATTTATTCTACTGAAAGTAAAAATGTAAACTAATTTATAATTTCCCTTAATCTTGCTTTAGTATGAGCTTACTTATAACCAAATATGCATGTTATAAGTCTCCTATTTATCACAAAAAAGCATAAAACTGGAATTTTTTGGTCAATTTTTCAATAGTAGACTAATAAAAGACACTTTCCCATAAGAAAAGTGTCTTAAAATTTCTAGCCCTCAGCATCACCCATAAAGAGTGACTACTTATAGTTTACTGTTGAATTATATTTTCACCATTAGATGCAATAACTTGTTTATACCAATTAAAAGATTTCTTTCTCTTACGATCCAGCGTCCCCTTACCTTGATCATCCAAATCAACATAGATAAAACCATAGCGTTTGCTCATTTCACCAGTGGACGCAGCTACTAAATCAATACATCCCCATGGTGTATAGCCTATTAGGTCAACACCATCAGTTAAAGCATCTGCCATTGCCTGAATATGCTTTGCTAAATAATCAATACGGTAATCATCATGGATCTCACCATTGTCATCACTTTCATCTTTTGCACCTAATCCATTTTCTACAATGAACAACGGAACTTGGTAACGATCCCACAAGTCAGTTAATGAGATTCTCAAACCTAACGGATCTATCTGCCAACCCCATTCACTTGATTCCAAGAAGGGATTACGTACACCTTCCATCAAATTACCTGCAGCAGGATCTGTCGCTTCTGAATTTGTTTCATCGATAGCCATACTCATGTAATAACTAAAACCAATGTAATCTACAGTGTTTTCCTTTAATAGTTCCTTATCGCCTTTTTCCATTATCGGCATTTTTGCATCATAATGCTGTAATAACTGACTGATATATGTGGGATAATCCCCTCTTACCTGAACATCGCTAGTAAAATAATTAAATGCGCGCTGTTTAAATTGAGAAGCAAATTGATTGCTGGGATTACTGTCAAAAGCATACATAGGAGCATAAATCTGCATACAGCCAATCTGAATATCTTTACGAAACCTTTTCCCGATTTTCACTGCTAGAGCACTGGCAACAAATTGATGATGCCAAGCTTGAAATCGATCAGTAAAATTATTCGCACCCGTTTTAGGAATCAGCCCTTGAGAAAGAGCCGGGAATTCTATTGCGGAATTTATCTCATTAAAAGTCATCCAATATTTCACTTTAGAAGCAAACCGCTCGAACAATACTTCTACATAACGTTCATAAAAATTTACCAATTCTCTATTTTTCCATCCACCATATTTTTTTGCTAAATGTAAAGGCATTTCATAATGAGATATCGTTACAACCGGCTCTATATTATATTTTAGACATTCCTCAATCAATGCTTCGTAAAAAGATATTCCCCTTTCATTTGGCTTTAATTCGTCTCCTTGTGGGAAAATGCGACTCCAGGCAATTGAAAAACGGTAAGCTTTAAATCCCATTTCAGCGAATAAAGCTATGTCTTCTTTAAATCGGTGATAATGATCGATTCCTAAATGGTTAGGGTAATAGTATTTATCTGTATCTATATCCCAATCGAATTCAAGAGAAGAAATAATCGAAAATCGGTTTTTCCCTCCTGGCATCGCATCTGCAACAGATAGCCCCTTACCATCTATGTCAAATGCACCTTCACACTGGTTTGCAGCTGTAGCACCACCCCATAAAAAATCCTTTTTGAATTTCATTTTATTCCTCCTCGTATTATAAGAGACACCTAGGAAACTATAGATGCTCTATATAAGTGGATTTAGGGTTTTCTCTTTTGAGTTTTCCCTCCACTTATTTTCTTTTTTTAAATTTTTTCACATTTTTATGCTTATTACTTGACTTTTG
>NZ_BAAGIQ010000165.1:0-2373 GCF_054658175.1 Alkalibacterium sp. s-m-28 | reverse complement strand
TGTTGTTGTGGTGACTACATTTTACCAAAGAGAGGTGTCTTTTTGTGTGTTTTTTGATAATTATTTATAAGAAGTTTCAATAACCGCAAGGGTTAAACCTGGATATTCAACTGCAAAACTTGAGTTAATAATTAGATTCAATCCTAGCACTAATATTATAGTATTTATTAATATAGTGCTAAATTTGTATTATTTGAATTTTAAATGCTTATTTCTTCTAGTGGAGTTGGAAATCCATGCATTGCTTAATGTATGAGAAGTAAAATTAAGGGGAGGCAATACAATGTTTGATAGTGAAAAATCACTTTATAAGGGGTTAGTATTACTTTCAACAGTTGGAGTACTCGCAGCCTGCGGTAATGAAGGCGATATTCCTGGAGTGGAAAATGGAGCAGATACCGGAACTGAAAATGGAGCTGATAATGGAGCTGATAATGGAACGGATACGGCAGGTGACGGTGAAGACATCAGCTTAAATATTATGCAGGGAAAAGTAGAGTTTAATAGTCAGTTTAATGAATTAGCTCAAATGTATATGGATGAGAATCCTAACATTACCATCGAAATTACGTCAGTGGGTGGAGGAACAGACTACTTTACTCAATTGACGACTCGTATGTCAGCGGGCGATGAACCGGATATCTTTAGTGTGGCCGGACCGAATGAAATAGAACAGATGTCTGATTATATGACTGATTTATCTGATACGGATTTAGCGTCGGCAGTTTTAGAGGGTATGCTTGATAATGTGACACAAGATGACGATACGGTCATGGCTCTTCCTTATAATCTAGAGGGATACGGGTACATTTATAACAGGGAAGTCTTTGATGCGGCAGGTATTGACCCTGAAGCGATTAGCACCTATGAAGACTTAGAAGAAGCAGTACAGACTTTAGATGAGCAGAAAGAAGACTTAGGTATCGAAGCTGTCTTTGCCTTACCTGGAGCAGAAGGCTGGGTTATGGGAGATCACTTAGCGAATGTATACTTAAGTCATGAATTTAATGAAGACGTAAATGAAGCCTATAATGCAGAAACATTAGAGTTTGAAAGAGGCGACGAGTTCCAGCGTATGCTTGATTTGCAAGCAGAGTACTCAATGGAACCTATTTTAAGCTTGGATTACTCCCAGCAAGTTGAGGAATACTTCTCACTTGGTCAAGTCGCTATGATTCAGCAAGGAAACTGGGTCTATCCGACCATTGAACAGATGGATCCTGAATTTGCAGAGAACTCCATCGGTATGATACCGATTCCTCTTGAAGGGCATGAAGATCAATTGCCTGTTGGTATTCCGAACTACTGGGCAGTTAATGGTAATAAAGACGATGCCACTGTTCAGGCGGCTAAAGATTTCTTAGACTGGATGTACCTTTCTGAGGAAGGGAAACAATTTGTTATAGATGAGTTTAACTTTGTACCTGCGTATGAAGGATATGAAGATTTAGAAATCAGTGATCCCCTTTCACAGGTTGTTTACGATTATTCAGAAAGTGGAGAAACCATTGGATGGATTTTCACTGGGTATCCAACTGGATTCACTAATAATGAATTTGGGCCGAATTTACAAGCCTATTTAGGTGGAGAAATGTCTTGGGATGAAATGATTGAAAATTCTATTGCTGCTTGGGAATCTCTCCAATAAACTGTTTTAAAAGGGCCATTTCCAATATGAAGAAGTGGTCCTTTTATTTTTAGATTCAACTTAAGAAAAGAAAGGATAGAAGCAGATGAAAAATAAAGAACTCAGCTTTTGGCTGTTTATTACACCGGTTCTACTAAGTCTGTCGTTAGTTGTTATTATACCTGTATTAACAGGCTTATTTTATTCCTTTACGGATTGGAACGGTTTAACTTTTGACAATTTCATTGGACTAGCTCATTATCGCAGGTTATTAGATGATGATCAGTTTATGCAATCTCTATGGTTTACATTTAGATTTGCCTTTGTCAGTATTATCGTTTTAAATATTTTAGGATTAGGCTTAGCAATGCTGGTAACAAGCAAATTGAAATCTCGGAATATTTTAAGAACAGTCTTTTTCATGCCGAATCTAATTGGTGGGTTAATATTAGGTTTTGTATGGCAGTTTATTTTTATTAAAGTGTTTGCGAATCTGGGCAGTGTTATTGGTGTAGAAGCCCTTCAAGGTTGGCTATCTACCCCAACGACTGGTTTTTGGGGACTCATTATATTAACGGTTTGGCAACAAGCAGGCTATATTATGATAATTTATATTGCTTCACTAGTGTTGCATTAAAAATTTAACTGTTTCATGATATAAAAAAGTCCTTTATAATGGGGTTGGATGACTTATCCAAGACCAAAACAAAGGACTACAACATGGATAAGTATAAAACAAAAATGAC
>NZ_BAAGIQ010000164.1:0-2483 GCF_054658175.1 Alkalibacterium sp. s-m-28 | reverse complement strand
CTAATAAGAAAAGGTCTTGAGAAATAACTTCAAGCTATCGCTTGACCGAAATTCATCTCCCACTTTCACTGGTGCTTCGTACCCATACGTTTAGAAGTGGGAGACTTCTTTCGGAATTACGTTAAAAAGAAATTTTACCTGTGCGAAAAAAAAGATGCCCTTTTGACGGAGGCATCTTTCTATGAATAAACTGCATTATTCGTGACTATGTATCACATGACACATGGTGGGACAGTACTTAGTGCTGCTTCCTTCCGGATCTGACACGGTTCATACGCCCACCATTGCCATGAGGCCTTGCGGCAACTACTATAATAGCATATCCTCAAGATGATTAAAAGGTGTTTTTTTTAATCGATCCGATTTAATGGCTAGTTGCTCCCCGCTTCAACTTTTTCAGCCTGTCAATTTTCAGGATGAGTACACTTACAGCCGACAGCTGAATCCTCTGATTTTAACCATAACCAAGGCACTGGTGCGGGATGCTGCAATCGGTATTATGATAAATACTAAAGCCATTACAATCAGTGTAACGATAATTGAATCCGGTAAAAAATATGTTGCTCCCTGCAGCAAGAAAAAATAGAGCAAGTAGAAGAGGATACTTAGTGACGGACAAAGATACTGCTTCATATACTGATCCCTCCTTCAAAGGTAACTATACTGTAAAGGGCTCAATAATGAAAGATGAAAAGAAATGACCGGTCATTTTTTCATTATAATGTTTTTGAGTTTGTTCTAAGACGCTTCTTGTGGCCCACTCACCTCTCCTAAATACTCTAAGCTGGTCATAGCACCTTCCTTAATACAACTCTCAGAAGAATGATCCCTACTAGTACATACGAAAAAAGACACTACATTGTCGATCTTCACAACGTAGTGCCTCTTCTCTTGATTCATTTAATACGTCAATAATCAAAGACTGTCTGATTTACCCTTCTTTAAGCGGACCGCCCATGCCTCCGATCAATCCGATCAGAACAAGGACCAGCGCCTTACCGAGTGTTCGCATAGTACAGCTCCGATCTACTGATACATGTCAGCTTCATTTATCCGATATAATCGATATTCTCCAGTTTCATGCCACTGTTTGGAATAGTCGGAACCTTCACCATGCTGTATCCGACATCCTGCTCCGGCACCTCATAACTGATTTTATTTATCAGGTAGTCCGTAACGATTTCCATGGCTCTAACAGTATTCCATTCTCCAGGGCAGCGGTGACCCGTATTATAATCTCCTCCGCCTTGAGCCACCAGTTTCATCTGGACCTGATCCGTCGGACTTGTATGCCAGTCTTTGAATCGTTCAGGATCAAACGCTTTAGGATTATCCCAGATACGTGGATCATGATTTGTACCGTAAAAGTCCAGAATCACGAGCGTGTCTTTTTCAAACTGGTATCCGTCCCAGACGAAGTCTTTTCTGGTAATGGCCCCATTGAAAGGGAAAAATGGGTAATACCGTCTGATTTCTTGAATGAACATATGCAGATAATAGGGATTGTCTCCGTTAAGTTTATCCTTGATTTCAGGGAACTGATGCAGACTCAGCGCTGTGAAGGCAAAATAGATGGCTACCGCTACTGAGGGACGCAGAACGTTGAGCAGTTCCACGGCAGCTGTCTTCAAGTCGAGCAGTTCACCGTCAAGATCCTTGAACCATGAAATCTGGTAAAGAGCAGTCTCTTCTTTCGGATGCAAGTCTCCGTCTCTGACCTGCTGAATCAGTTCCTTGTTCCAGGATTCGGCCTGCTTGCGTCCGATTCGTCCTTCTATATGACGCGTGCTGACGGCCATTGGCGATTCGAACATACTGACCAGCTGTTTTGTTCGCTTCTCCACGTCTTTTTCGGGTAAAGGAACTCCTGCCCATTCACAGACAGCCTGTGTCAGAATTTTCTGACTTTCTTCATAGAAGACGATCGAATCCTTCTTGATCCATTCCTTTGTTTCCTTCAGCAAGTACTTCTCAACAAGTTTAGCCCAGACTTCAATCCGTTCTTTGGACATCAGTCCCATAAAGAAAGCTTTACGATGTCTATGTGCTTCATCATCAAGTCCCTGAACCCCTCCTTTTCCGAGCAGTGTCGCTTTCGCAGGCTCAGGGGCAGCTCCTTCACGTTTAAATTTGCCTTCGTCATAAAAGAGTTTAGCTGCTTCTTCCCCACCAATAACTACTGCCTTTTCACCCAGTAAATGTGTTTCGAATGCGTCTGCTTTATAGATCTTATGTCTGTTAGGGCATACATATACCCTTCTCTGAGTACCTTCAGTCCATTCTCGAAGCCGGCTTCTTTTGGAAAACTTCGTGTTTTCTGCATACGTCTCCTCCTTAAAGTTTTCTTATCTTTAAGTCACTAGTGTTGCATAAAACTTAGAATAAATAGGTTTTATAGGTTGTTACTTTTATCACAAGTAGTTTTCGTTAAAATTTCCAAAAAAGTCAATTGCTGGCGCAAGGGATGACTTTTTCCAGAAATT
>NZ_BAAGIQ010000163.1:0-2500 GCF_054658175.1 Alkalibacterium sp. s-m-28 | reverse complement strand
GGGACTGCCTTTTGAGCCTACCCATATCCGATTCCTCTGTCTGCATGAAACCTGTGCAGACAAGAATGGAGTTCGTAGGAAGCCCCCACTTCAAAATCCGGAGGATTTAAGTGGTGGGTAGTTCACTAGTCACGGTTATTCAGCAGTTGTGGAAAACAACAGTAAAAATTTATTTTGCGGAATAGGTTTAGCGTTGAGAGGGTGTATTCAATATGCAGGCGCAGTTTGAAATGTGGAGCACGTTTCACTACTTCATGATGATTTTTCCATTTGTACTTGCCATATTCTTATATAAAATGACGCAGGAAAAATCCTTAGCTGTAAAACGACGAGTTGCTATAATGTTGGGAATCATCCTAGTACTTATACTGACCACTAGACAAATTTACATTTTCAATAATGAGGGTTTAGGTCCGGAAGTTTTTCCCTTCCAGGTCTGTCACTTTGCCAATATTCTATTGCTTATCGTCGCGATCAACCCTAATCTTCGGGTGACTGCCGCAATCGCATGGTGCCTGAATTTTCCTGCAGGTCTGGTGTCTATCATATTTGCAGATGGTTTGGAAAGCTACAGTAATGTCCTCAATACTCAAGGGCTTGCCTATATTTCAGGACATATGCTAATCGTAACGATGGGTCTGTATTTGTTGTTGACCAGGATGATTCAAGTCGACTGGCGAGCACTTATAAAAGCATATAAAGTTTTAGCGATGCTTTATTTGCTGTCGGTAATAGTGAACAACTGGTTCGTCGCTATTTTTGATGAACAATCCAATTACTTTTACAGCTATGTGCCGGAAGCGGGGACCCCTTTAGAAGACTTATACAACCTTGGCTCCACGATCGAAGTATTCGGACTTACATTTAATCCGGCCTACCTTTTGTCCTTGGCAGTTGTAGGAGCTGCGGTCATGTTCCTGATGTATTTACTGGCGAAGCTGCGGTATGTCAATCATAGTCCCAAAGCTCACAGGAGACTAGCTAACTGAAGACAAATCATTCCTGATTTAATGTAAATAACAATGTTAAAAGCAGAAACCTGACCTGTGTAGGGGGTTAGAACAATTTTGCCACACTTACTCTGAGGTTTCGGTGATCAATCGAGAAATTCGGATTTTCGGCGAAAGAGATAAATGGTTGAGAGGATGTATATAGTATGCAGATGCAGTTTGAAATGTGGAGCACGTTTCATTATTTTATGATGATTTTTCCTTTCGTGCTCGCCGTTACATTATATATATTTACTCGAGACAAGACATTTGCAGTAAAGCGACGTGTTGCCATAGCAATGGGGATAATCCTGGTAGGCATATTAGCTATCAGACAGATTTATGTTTTCAGTACCGACGGATTGGGTCCTGAAGTTTTCCCATTCCATATTTCTCACTTTGCCAACATCCTGCTGCTTATGGTTGCGATTAATCCTGCTCGTCGTGTGATTAGCACGATTGCCTGGTGCTTGGCTGTGCCTGCAGGTCTGCAGCCATCATATTTGCCGATGCACTGGAAACATACAGTAATGTACTTAGCATCCGAGGACTTTCCTATATTTTTGGGCATATGCTGATCGTAGCGACGGGGCTATACCTGCTGTTAACAGAGATGATCCGGATCGATCGAAGAGCCCTTTTGAAAGCTTATGGGATTGTGGTGCCGCTGTATGTGTTGTCAGTTATCGTAAATAACTGGTTCACTGATATTTTTAATGAGCAAGCCAATTATTTATTTACCTATACACCGGGATCGGCAGGTCCTTTAGTCTACTTGCACAGCATCGGCTCTGATATCACAGTATCTGGAATGACATTCAATCCGGTTTACATACTGTCCCTTACCATTATAGGAGCGGTCGTCATGTTCCTGATGTATCTGCTGGCGAAACTGTATTATTCCAGAAAAGATTCCGACGTTCAAAGGAAACTAGCTAACTAAAAACAGAATAATGTGGTAAAGGAGTGATTGAAAAGCAGGAGCGATCAACAAATGGACGAATCGATACGGTTTCACAGGTCAAGTGGTTACCTACGGAAGGGGTAAGAAGAGAGAGGAAGAAGTGGTGTTGCTGAAATTTTTACATATGATATTTTCCATATTCGTACTTGTTATAGCAGCTTATAGCCTAATATATCAAAACTTTGCGTTTCAGAATTATATGATATTTTTCTTAGCTTTAACGATGTTAATAGCGGGTTTAAAAGAATTCAAAGAAGAGCGAAAACTAGCAGGATGGACCTATATAGGGATCTTTATATATGGATTATTGGTATCAGTTCAAGGTTATTTATTGAGCTAAAGGTAGTTTTTAAGGCTTTCTCAGAATAAACAATCAGAAGATTCATTAACCATTTACGGTCATGGCATAGCCATGTACCGTTTTTTTTGGTGCGCCCGGCATGGGCGACAACTTGGTGGTGAAAGTCCACTACAGGCTTTGCAGTAGGAACTGTTAGTGAATGACAAGGGTGTCCACCGTGAGGTGGAATCTGAAGGAAGTCGGACG
>NZ_BAAGIQ010000162.1:0-2596 GCF_054658175.1 Alkalibacterium sp. s-m-28 | reverse complement strand
TCACCCTTGTGACCTTAACTGAAACCATTCAAGTGTTTGTCAAGGGCAAATGCGGCTCCGATTGGTATAGTCAGTGGGCCTTCACCACCTTTAATTTTTAGTTTTCATAAAAAATTTGACAGTTCCCCACTGGGAAAAGTCCTGAATCAGTTCATCCATTAGGTTCAATGAAATTGAACGGTTCTCCCAGATTTCAACAGATTTGATGGCTTGTCCGATCAGCATCTCGAGACCATTCACTGCAGGCTTGCCAATGGAGCGGGCCTGTTTCAGAAATGCCGTTTCCAGAGGGTTATAAATCAGGTCAATGAAGGCATCGAAGCGTGTGGGCGTTTCGTCCGATACGGGAGAGACGCCTGTGTTGGGATACATGCCGACAGGTGTAGTATTGATAAGATAATCTCCGCTGAAAGCCTCCGAGTCGTCGTAGGTCCGGTATGTGACCATTGAATCAGAGTGGGACTCCTTGATAGTTCTGGAGACTAAGGTAATGTCCTTGACCCCGTGATCCTTCAGATACTGGACGACCATTTTGGATGATCCGCCTGTACCAAGGACAGTGACTGACTTGCCGCTCAAATCCCATTGCCTACGCTCGAACAGTAGGCCGAAACCCTCGTAATCAGTATTATAGCCTTTCAAATAGCCGTCCAGATTACTTATCGTATTCACTACACCTAGTGTTCGTGCAGTCGGGTCGATTTCATCCAGGTAAGGCATGACAGTTTCCTTGTAGGGGATCGTCACGTTTGATCCGCTGATGGACAGGACTTTCAGGCTCTCGATCGCCTGGGGGACCTGACCAGGTGGGCAGGGAAATGTTTTATAAGCCGCGTTGATGGCCACTCGTTTATATATTTCTTTATGCAGCTGAGGAGACAAACTGTGTGTCAGTTTTTCGCCCAGCAGGCCGTAAAATTTCATGTAGGCACCTCGTTTTTTTAAAAGTATACACATATTTACCATAAATTGGCAAACAGATTGAGATTCAGCCGACTCTATCAGCACAAGTAAAGTGTAACATGAGAGTAAAATGATAAAAACAACCTGAATAATTCATAGCTCTATAATTTAAGCTGGTTTCTTGAATAAATTAATCGTTCTTGGAAAAATTGGGAATTTTTCTACAAAATAGTGCGTTCTCGAAGTAGATTTTAACTAAATGATCCTTCTTACGATTCTCTTGTTTGTTTGAAGGCATACTTCTCCCTTGTAGACGATTGATTCAAAAAATTAACGTGATGACTGATTTAAATCCATTGACTGGATCGCCGTAGGCGCTCGAAGACCCTATAGAATTCAGTTTGATACACATGATAACTCGACAATTTTAGATAGGCTCGTCTGCCTGTTTGCACAAGTTTGCCAGCGACTTTAAGGAATGTTAGTCGGATGGAATGAATAGTCATCCCTTGGTTCTTTTTATCAAAGCCGATAGTCTTTAGACAGTTGATGAGGTTGTATGCAAGCAGACTAATCATCATTCTGACATGATTTTCTAAGAAGCGTGGACTGTCTGTTTTATCGAAATAAAAGCCACCTTTCGCTTCTTTGATGAAATTCTCCATTGTCCCTCGCTTGCCGTAAAGAGAGAATATGACTTCAGGTGAGACATTATCGGATAGATTAGTCACAATGAATGCGTGTTGAAAGAGGAGTTCTCCTGCTTCACGGATTGATCGAATACAGACACGACGGGGTTTCGACCATGATTGTGCTTGATAAGGCATTGAAAAATACTGAACTTCCCGATCTTCCCATTTTTGGTTATCTCCGTAAAGAACGGATTGCTCAGCTAATTGACTTAACCTCCGATTGTTCTTTAATCGGATCACATACTGACTTTCATTTTCTTCACAAGACTCATACACCTCTGGTGTTGCGAAGCCGCTGTCCCCACGAACCAATATGTCAGTATTCGGTATGGATTCATTGTAGTGGTGTAACAATGGGTCGATAAAGGCTTTCACCCCTTTAGATGTGTACTGATTACCTGAACGCAGTTCAGCTTTTAAGAAATCTCCAGTCAGTCCGTCAAAGGCAACTAATGGGTGGTAGCCGTAGGTTTGATAATGAGCATTATAATCTGTTTGTTCTTGATGGCCAAAGGTATCTGAATGAGTGGAATCGAGATCAATGATTAACTCGGTGTCATTGCGAATCAAACGCGCTTTATCAATGAGCGACTGATTTAATGAGTGTAATTGACCCACATTTTCCGTGGTGAAACGATCCAGAAACCGTGAAATTGACGATTGTGAGGCTAATTGTTTTCTGCCTAACACCATTTGAAAGACTGGATCCTGTCGTAACAGATTAGCTGACGAGTCTGCCGAATAACCAGCAATCAGTTGCATAATGAGCTGTTCTAATATCGCTAAATTATCATGCGTGTAGTAAGCACGGTTATCTTTAATGTCCAGAAGTGATTTTGCCAAATCAGAAAACTTGAAGGTATCCATTACTTCTTTAACTCAAGTTTTGCAGTTAAAAAATAGCCTTTGACCCTTGGTGTCATTGACTTGGTACCGATTATTATGCCGCTTTTGATATTTGATTCAGCTGATTTTCTTTTAAAAATGGCTTGAAGAGTTCC
>NZ_BAAGIQ010000161.1:0-2695 GCF_054658175.1 Alkalibacterium sp. s-m-28 | reverse complement strand
AATTTATTTAGATTAAAAAGTATAAATAAGTAGATTTAATTATGTAAAGATAATTCCTTGGTTAAGCGGTGAAACTAATATTTCATCGCTTAACTTAACATAATTAATTACTTCTCATAAGATGAATTATGTAAATCTTTCCATAATTCATCTAAGATGAGCAAATCTGTCTTCACGAGTTTTTTCATGAGCCTCAGGTAACTGCCATCCGCCTGATGCTTAGCTAGCTTGAATTCCTCAATCAAGTAAGGCAAACGCTTGTATTCAACTTTTTTGTATTGACGACAGGCTTGAACACCAAAAGCCGTTGCGAAAAAGGTCTTGCCATTACCAGATGTTCCTTTAAAAATGATGTTTCGCCCGTCCAGGAGATACTTTCCTGCAGCTAACTGTAGAATCAACTCTTTATTCAACCGACGGTCATCGTGGTATAGAATGTCTTCAATCGCCGCTTTCATAGGGAATTTTGCATCCTTTAAAAGACGGTTAAGCTTATTACTTTTCCTAAGAGATTCTTCCTGATCAAGTAAAAGGCCCAGAAGTTCATCAAAGGATAAAGTGCTAAATTGCGGCGTTTGAAATAAGGATTCATACGCTTCGGCCATGCCGGGTAGTCTAAGATTCTTTAGTTTGTCTAGATTATGCTGATTCATTTGTCAATTCCTCCATAATATGCCGCACCGCGTGTGAAGCCATGCTTCTCGTCTGTTTTCAATGTATTTAATGTGGTCGCTTGACGTTCATCTTCTTTTCTATTTGAGCGTATCATGGTCTGAATACTCTTGACCGATGGTCTACTCGATGTCTGATAAACCATTCGACAGGCCCGTTCAATCTCATATTTAGAATACTCTCTTTGAAGTTTTTTCAGATTGAAGATGATATCCACGGCTTGCTTTTCGATTGGATAACGGTCAAGAATCGATACAACGACACCTAAGGTGAATTCTCCAACCTCTGTAGCCCATTTAATCGCTTCTTCTGGTGTCTGTTCCACATAAAGTTGATGATTGTACGGCATATGTGTAGAAAAGCAAAATAATCCAGCCAGTAAATGTCACTCTATTCCGGCAGTTTTTTTTAAGAAGATGGGTCAATTAAGCGACAGAATCTGTTTATTCCAGCACGTTTGTCAGTTTAGACCAGCGGATTGTCTTCTACAATAGTTACTAAAAAAAGTCCGAAGAGCATTGGGAGCGTATGCTCCTTTCTCTTCGGACTTTCTTTCGTGCGCCCGGCATGGGCGACAACTTGGTGGTGAAAGTCCACTACAGACTTGGCAGTAGGAACTGTTAGCGAAAGTCAAGGGTGTCCGCCGTGAGGCGGAATCTGAAGGAAGACGGACGCAAATGCTTGCACTGACGAACAGAAACTTCATACAAAGGCTGAATCAGGACGGATGAGCTTGCGAAACAAAGTGAAGTCCGATACTGCCCGAATCCTGTACAGTAAATGGAGCAGTGACATGAGCAGAAGGTTGTCGTTCTTACCCGGGTTATCCCTAGTTTATGATTATCACCAGTTTGATTTAAATACTTTATAAGATTAACAATAAGGATAGTTAAACTAATGATAACCATTTTGCTTTATAATTTTCATATCAGTAGTTAATACTGAAAAAAGTTATGAGGTGAGAATAAAATGGTGACAAGAAGCTACAAAAGTACTGTCGACGAAGTGTTATTAAACCAGTATATTTCTTATTGTGAAGAAAATGGAAATCGCGATACGACACTTAAACGGAAAAAATCTTCTATTGAGCGTTTTCTAGTAATCTATTCAGTAAAAGATTCCCACACAGAAGACATTATGAACTTCGTTCAAAATTATAGAGGAAAAAGCTATTATGCTTTAAAACGTGAGCTTGATGAAATTAAAAAGTTTTTTGATTTCTGTATGTCCGAAGGATATATAGAGAATAATTCCACTCCTGTATTTCCAGATATTAAAGCAACTAAAACAAATAAATTACCATCTATCTATTCAAATGATGAAATAAATATAATGTTAAATTACATTAAAAGGAGTTCTTCCATCCATCAAAAAAGGGATTATGCAATTGCTTTTCTGATTGCTACGTTAGGCTTCCGATCAATTGATATCGCTAATTTATCAGTTACGTCTTTAAACTTTGAGGATAAGATGATTTCTTTTGTACAATCTAAAACGCGAACTACCATTAAGCATCACCTGTCTACACCAACTATAAATGCTTTAGTTGATTATCTTTTGAACGAGAGAGTGGAAAGTCAGTCTAATTTTTTCTTTCTGAAATCCACTGCAGAAAGATTATCTTCAAAAACAGTTTCCGGTATTATTCGAAAAGCATTCGAAAATTGCGGAATTGAATTGGGTGATAGACGACGAGGCTCTCATTGTTTACGCCATTCTTTAGCTTCCAACCTTCTCAACGAAGGAGAATCAATGGTAGCGATCGCTAATATATTAGGGCAAACCTCTGCAGAAACTACACGACTATACACAAAAATAGACATCAAACATCTTGTAGCGTGTGCTTTGGAGGTGCCTGATTATGAATATTGATTTAAAACTTCCGAATTATACTAGTAACTCAAGTTTTGCAGTTGAATATCCAGGTTTAACCCTTGCGGTTATTGAAACTTCTTATAAATAATTATCAAAAAACACACAAAAAGACACCTCTCTTTGGTAAAATGTAGTCACCATAACAACA
>NZ_BAAGIQ010000160.1:0-2738 GCF_054658175.1 Alkalibacterium sp. s-m-28 | reverse complement strand
AAGTCCAATGGGACAACTGAAGAAAATGTTTGGGTAATGAAACACACAGAATGAGCCATTTTAATATTAAAATTGAAGAGTTACCATCTCTAGAAAAAAAGTTTCCGCCAAAGTCTTGACACATACCCGACTCTTCAAAACTTTGCTTAAAGTATATAGTCTTGTTATACTATTAACAATCATTAAAATAAGTCATTTGTCGGATACACAACACATTGAGAAAATTGTCGGATGGGAGGATGACATGAACAAAAAACAGGATTTGCGGGTACTAAAAACACAGAAAGCTATTTATACTGCCTTTTACAATCTGCTAAGTTTAAAGGACTATACCGGCATCACTATCCAGGATATTGCGGATGAAGCGATGATTAACCGTTCAACCTTTTATGCTTACTTTCAGGATAAAGATGATTTGGTTGAAAAGATCATCGAACAGAAACTGGAATCCATCCAAGCCATTATGAAGCTGTCTGTCATGACCAATGACAATGAAGTGAAGCTGATGCATATTCAGATGGTGCTGACGCAGCTTCTCGAACAGATAAAAGAGGACAAAGACACGTATGTCCTCATCCTCTCAATTGTTGACAAGCATATATTGACCGATAAATTTAAAAAACTGGTGACCGATTCCTATCAGGATATTCTGAGCCGCCTGCGCATCATGGAGTCCGATATGGAAGTACCAGTCGAACTGATCATCGATTACAGTCTGGGAATTCTTTTTATGACAGTCAACTGGTGGCTGAAAAATGACTGCGACTACCCTGAGGACCTGCTTGCCCGACTGATAACGAAACTCGTCGGGAACGCCAACCTGACCGTGCTGGGGATTTCAGTGATTTAACTCGTCGACTGACGGTATTGATACCTGTATAAACCAATCAAAAAAGGAGCCTTCAATGATTCAACTGACTGAACGACTCGAAACAGCATTTAACTTAACAGAGGACCTTGCATCTTCCTTATCTGGTGAGGAGTTGACAATGAGACTGAGAGATATACCCTCAAATACAATAGATGAACAGATGTGGTGTATTGTAGGTGCACGGGAAAGTTACTTGGAGGCGATTATTCAAAATAAATGGAGCGGTTTTTCATGCTCCTTAACCGATGTGACTTCTCCATCCAGAGTCCTTGAGAGCTTGACAGCCAGTTCAGTGGATTGCCTCTCCTATCTCCAGAAGAATGAACTCAACAGCATACAGACGGACCTTTTATTTTCACTACTGGAGCATGAAGTTCAACATCATGGTCAGCTGATCCGTTACGTTTACGGCAACCGATTGAGCTTTCCAAAGAGCTGGAAAAACCGGTATAACGTGTAAAAAAAACACCTCGAAACCTGCTGGTTCTGAGGTGTTTGCTTTTATTTTCTAGAATATTAGCACACAATTTGTTAACTCAATGGTGTATCTTTATCGTCTTCTTCAACTTTGTTTAAGCTGTCTGCAAACTGCTGAATGGTGTCTTCACGAATATCAGATACATCCTCTTTTACTTTGGCTAGTTTTCTTACAATCATTTTTTCCATAAGATTCATGGAATCAAAATGGTACTCTCCGCCAAAACAATCCACTGCTACTGCAGCTTTCCTAAGTACAGCAGGATAATTTAGCTCCAGTTCTTCTCTAATAGTGTGCTCTTCCTGCATCCCACAGATAAACAGTCCCAGTTTTTTCTCCATCAGGGCATCCAAGTGCTCTTCAGTGAATGTTCGAACTTCTCCCAATATTCTCCCCGCATAAACCGGGCTACCTACAACTACCGCATCATAAGCTGACAAATTCACTTCAGACGTGTCTTTTAAGTTGACTCTTTCAACTTCCCCAACTAGACGTTCAGCCAGCAGACGAGTGCATGTTTCCGTGCAGCCGTGCTTGCTTGAATAAGCGATTAATGTTTTCATTCAGTTTTCCTCCCCATCTTAAGCTGAATAGGCTTGGGTTATGTAGCGTGCTTGCCTGCAGTGAGTATACAAATAGACTTATCTATTCATGAACTTTGTAGAGTTCATAACTGTCGAAGAATAAATAGGGAATACCAGCTAGCAAACCCATAGTTGCTCCAACCAGACCGGCCACTAAAAGCACAGGCCAGTTTTCAAATATCGGGAGAGTTTCAACTTGAGGTGTAAGCATGGAACTTATAAAAACAACAATGCCTATAATAACAGGTTGCCAGTACACCCACTTTTTAATTCCAAGCTCAACCGAGTCGCCATCTGTAACGGTCAACTTGTTGCTTTTTGTTCCAAAGTGTTTAACCTGTAATATTGCCTGCTGTTGACCCAAATCAACAGTCTTCGTTTCGCCATTTTTCATTTTTACTACCCGATTGTGATTCACCTTCACCTTTAGTTTGCCAAGACTATGGATGTAACGAGAGGGTCTGATAATTTCTATACTCATAATTTAACCTCCATGCCGTTTCGAGTAATTACCAATTTTTTTGTTTTTTCGTGCTATTTTAATGCAACTATCGTTGCTCTATCAATTGAAATGCAAAAAGGCACCTCTTCCCCCCTTAATCTGATAAAATGAAGTTTACCAAAACAAACATTCATCACTTAAGGAGTGAAAAGAGATGCCTAATCTACTTCAGATTGTCATGTATTTAGTTAATAAAATCAAGTGGCAAAACAGTTTGATTCAACTTTTAAACGATTATATTACTTGGCTTGAAGATGCGGGTGATCGACCACCTAAAGGGACCGATATCACAAAGCTTGATTA
>NZ_BAAGIQ010000159.1:0-2751 GCF_054658175.1 Alkalibacterium sp. s-m-28 | reverse complement strand
TAAATGTATCTCTATTATAACATATTACTACATAGTACTACAATATAAGTCTATCAAATTTGACAAAAAAATAAAGCCATAACAGGCTTTGTGTCACTTTTTATTGATTCCAGCTGTTAAACTCCCGAGCTTCAATTTACTTCAAATTTACACAAAAACATATTGTGCTTAGGCGCTTCCTATGGTGTAATAGAAGCAACGTGATAAATAAGATTCTGCACTTTTTATCTTAAAATGAGTCGATTCAGTTATACTATTAAAGTTATGAGTATAGATTGGATCGGAGGATGAAAGGTGAATAAATCAAAGATGACTTTATATCATGAGATACATAAGTTAAATCGTCTAGGATTTAATATAAGTCAAATCAAGAGAAAAGTTGGTGTTGATAGAGATACAATCAGGAAATATCTAAGTATGGATTATGAAGAGATGTCCGAGTGGACATCTGCTCTGCAGAACAGACAGAAGAAGCTTGGCAGTCATGAAGAAGTCATTGTCGACTGGTTAAAAGAACATCCAGATTTATCCGCAGCCCAAATTGAAGACTGGTTATTGGAAGAATACCCCAACCTAATAGTGGGATCGAGTACAATTCGACTATTCGTTAAGGAATTAAGAGATCGTTATGCGATTCCCAAAGTGAAACAAACGAGGCAGTATGAGGCTATTCCCGAAGTTGATATGGGTGAACAGATTCAAGTTGACTGGGGCGAGTGCTGGCAGAAAACAGTCGAAAAGGAAAAGATAAAACTCTACTGTATCTGTTTCGTTTTAGGACATAGCCGCTATAAATATGTGGAATGGTTAGATAGACCTTTTACAACTGAAGATACGATACGTTGTCATGAACAAGCTTTTCGCTACTTCGGTGGCATGACACATGAAATTATGTATGACCAAGATAACCTGATTGCCGTAAACGAGAATGCTGGAGACCTGATATTAACGAGTGAATTTGAAGCGTATCAACAAGCAAGAGGTTTTCAAGTTTACCTGTGCCGCGCAGCTGATCCCGAGACCAAAGGCAAGATTGAGCGTGTCGTTGGCTATGTAAAAGGTAATTTTGCCAAGAATAGAATCTATAGTGATTTAGATGACTGGAATCAAAAATGCCGGAATTGGTTAGAACGAACCGGTAATCATAAAGTTCATGGTACAACAAAAAAGAGACCAGATTCAGTGTTCCTTCAGGAAAAAGCACACTTGAAACCAGTCTCATCTTTTAGAAATATGGATAATCCATTTGATGCAAGTATAGCAGTTAAGATAGGAAAAGACAATACAATACGCTATAAAGGAAATCGTTATTCTGTTCCCAGGGGAACCTACCAACCTGTCGGAAATAACGAGGTCTTACTCAAAGTCAGCGATAAGGAACTTATTATATTAAGTGAAGTTAATGGTGAAGAAATAACGCGACATACCATCTCGTTTGAAAAAGGAAAATTAATAAAGAAAACGAATCATGGTCGAGATCGCTCAAAATCAATACAAAAGTATAAAGAAGCCATGATTGCTTTATTTGAAAGCGAATCGAGTGCCGTTCTATTTATCGATAAAGTTATTGAAACACATAAAAGATATGCCCGTGACCAGTTTATTGTTTTAGAGAAAGCCGTAAAGGCCTTCCCTCAAGAACGTGAAGCTGCATTACAAAAGTGTATAGATGAACGGTTATGGAGTGCCAATGAATTTAGAGATGTCGCCAAATTCTTAGCAAAACATTCTCAAATCTCATTATCAGAGGAAAGTCCAAAACCAAATAGCGTTACGTCAAAGCCGTCGGCTTCTTCCATCACCGTTCCTACACGTTCGCTTAGTGATTATACGAAACTGATTGGGGGTGAACGCTAATGAGCTCAGGACTTGAAAATCTTCAACAAGCGCTTAAGCAACTTCGCTTATCAGAAGTTGCGGTTGAACTGCCTCTTCTTATGCGAGAAGCAGAGCAACAATCTTGGACGTATCATGAACTCATAAATCATCTTCTCACCTTTGAAATAAATAAACGTGATGAGAAAAATAAAATGAAACGATTAAAGTGGGCTAAATTCCCATACCAAAAATCCCTTGAAGACTACGATATGAAAGAACAAAAAAGCCTTACTGCACGTCAAATGAAACAACTAAAAGACATGCATTGGCTCGAGCAGCAATATAATCTTGTGTTGCTTGGCCCTCCTGGTGTCGGAAAGACACATCTTGCCATAGGTATGGGACTTGAAGCTATTGACCAAGGGTACCAGGTTATGTTTCTCCCAATGGGAGAACTTATGTCCATACTGAAAACAAGTGAGTATACGAGGAAGTCACAGATAACATTAAATAGAATCAAGCAGTCTGATTTAGTTATCATTGATGATTTAATGTATATCGCAATGGATCAGCGTGAGGCTAATCAATTCTTCCATCTCATTAACCATTTGTATGAACGTAGTTCGATTATTCTAACTTCGAATAAGAGCCCAGATCAATGGGGAGAGCTTCTTGGAGATGAAGGGATAGCAACCGCAATTCTGGACCGCCTGCTTCATCGTGTAGAGGTTTTACAGATGAATGATGAAAGCTATAGGATGAAGAACCGTGAAAGTGTATTTCAGTAAATAAGTGCAGAAACTTATTTGAACCAATTTCATAACTAACTTTTTAAAAAAGGAAACACTCGTCTAATTTCAAAATGACTATTTTTTAAAAATTACACGGCTATTTCTTTTCTGTTCTTTCTCTCAGCTAACCGTTGGTTTGCAT
>NZ_BAAGIQ010000158.1:0-2825 GCF_054658175.1 Alkalibacterium sp. s-m-28 | reverse complement strand
TTTTCTGGTAAAATATTAGTCATAAGACATCTCTCCTTTGAATGTTGTTGTGGTGACTACATTTTACCAAAGAGAGGTGTCTTTTTGTGTGTTTTTTGATAATTATTTATAAGAAGTTTCAATAACCACAAGGGTTAAACCTGGATATTCAACTGCAAAACTTGAGTTAATAATCTGCAGGCTGAACTTGATGACAGAAATATTAATTTGACCTTATTCCCTGGACAGGAAGTTAGTCTTTATGGCGATCTTTTAGACGATATAGATAAAGATAAGATATTGTATACGGATGAAGGTAATACGTATATTCTAGTCGAGTTTCCGACTGGAGTTATTCCTCACTACGCTGAACGTCTCTTCTACGACCTTCAATCTAAAGGAAAAACACCGATCATTGTTCATCCTGAAAGAAATCACGCCATTATTGAACACCCAAATCGTTTAAAAAACCTTGTAGATAAAGGGGCTTTGGCTCAGTTGACAGCCGCGAGTTATACTGGAAAATTCGGCAAAAAAATTGAGAAACTAAGTAAGCAGCTAATCGAAGCAAATCTCGTTCATTTTATAGCTTCTGATGCTCATAATGCCACAAATAGGAAGTTTCATATGAAAAAGGCTTATGAAAAATTATCGAAAGAGTACGGCCGGAGTAAGCGTAACGAATTTCACCAGACTACAAAAGATTTGCTCAATGGTGAACCAATTATCGTACCTGACGCACAGTATATTAAACGGAACTCATTCTTCAAGTTATTAAAAGGGAAATAAAAGCTTTAATGTACTAGAGGCTTGATTATCCGTATGGTTAGCAGTAAGACAATTAAGATTTTAAATTAAGCTTGCTGACACATAAACTTCTTCTATTAGTTTTATTTTTTTATTATCATATTAAACTATCGCCATAATTACTTTCCCATATTGAGTTACGTACACAATGGGAAAACAAACTTAATATATTATTGCTTTTTCCAAACCCGAGTGGTATTCTTTATAAGTTTTCAAGTGTAAAAACTTATAAGTGTACATTCTTTAGGAAAAAAGGTGCAATAATGTCAAGAACGAAAAATAGTATTAGAAACATTGTGTATAGTCTTTTAAATGTTATACTGACGCTTACCTTAATGTTTGGTGTAAGGACCTTGTTTATTCAGACATTAGGAGTAGAGTACCTAGGATTAAATGGTGTGTTTCAAAATATTTTCCAGTTTCTCTCACTAGCTGAACTGGGTATTGGTTCGGCAATTGTATTTAGGCTATATGAACCTTTGAATAAAGGCAATCATAGACGAATTTCTGCTTTAGTGACTTTCTACAAGCAAGCATACAGAGTCATTAGTCTAATTATCGTAGTGATGGCCATTATATTGCTGCCTTTTCTAGGTACAATTATTGGAGATCAAGCAGGAAACATTAATATCTATTTAGTCTTTGCCATATACATTGCTCAAACATTATCTTCCTATCTCTTTTTTGCTTATAAAACGACTTTATTGCAAGCTGATCAAAGAGAATACATCATTTCCAAGTATTCCAACTATATTATTCTGGGGAGCTCTTTAGCTGAAGCCCTTATTTTATACTTCTACCAATCATTTATTGGATATTTGCTAGTAGTCGTAATCTCGAATATTCTAATAAATATACTTGTATCTAGACGAGTGGATAAAGATTACCCGTATATTAAAGAGTACAATGATCGAATTGATAAAGAAGAATTAAGAGAGATGTTCAAAGACTTTTTTGCAGCTTTCCTATATCGAATCGACAATGTGGTGCTATCTTCCACTGACAATTTAGTCTTAACCTATTTTATTGGATTAACCACAGTTGGTTTTTACTCTAATTACACATTATTAGCCAGCTCAGTTAAACGCTTCTTAAGTCCAATACTAAATTCTATTAAAGCTAGTTTAGGCAGTTTTATTGCACAAAAAAGTAGTGAAGAGAGCTACCGCATATTTCAAATCATAAATTTAGTCACTATTATTTTATATGGCGGGGCATCTATTGGTCTCTTCATACTGTCCAATAAATTTATTGCTGTATGGATAGGAGAAGATTTTACACTGCCTACAGCGTTTGTCTTGTTCTTCTCATTTGAATTTTATTTAAAAGGCATGCAACTCTTTTTATCTCAAATCAGAAATGCAATGGGACTTTTTCAGCAATTGAAATACCGCCCACTTATGAGTATGGGAATTAATTTAATTGTTTCGATTATTCTTGTTCAGTATATAGGGATTGTCGGCGCTGTTTTAGGAACAATCACTGCAGGAATGTTGACAAATATGATTTTTGACCCTATTGTTATTCACACTTATGGGTTCCATTATAAAACGAGTACTTATTTCTTGAAAAATGCATATTACGTCTTTCTTATGGGGTTAGCTGGATCGATAGCCTATCTTGTGACCTTACCTATTGACGCATCCATACTTGGCTTATTTTACACCTTTATAGTTACACTGGGTATTATTATAGTCGTCTATGGACTTGGCTTATTCTGGTTAAAAGAATGGAAAGAATTGATCCCACGATTGCGAGTGGCCTTTAAGAGAAACTAATCTTGAAAAGGCTGCTTTTTTTCTTGTCTACTATTGGACAGTTTATGACTAGTTAAACAAACAGTTTTTCTAACTTAAAGAGAGCTTCAATTTACTTCAAATTTACACAAAAACATATTGTGCTTAGGCGCTTCCTATCTCATCTTTAACACCCAAAACCCCGATAAATCCCTACACTAAGGGATTTACCGGGGTTTAAAAATGCTCAAAATAGGGTACTATTTTGCTATTTTTGTATCTTTAATAATTTTTTTTATTATT
>NZ_BAAGIQ010000157.1:0-2839 GCF_054658175.1 Alkalibacterium sp. s-m-28 | reverse complement strand
CTACTCCAGAAGATCATATTAATTTTTTGACGATTGTAAGACCAAGGGGTCTTTATACTCTTTTTTCCATCTTTTTGTTTTCAATCTAATCGAGAAGGATATAAAGTGGCATGATAGACAGTTAATACTTAAAAATGTCTAAAAAAGCAGTGAGTTTAATAGAAATAGTTATCCACATTTAGAGGTATGAATAATTCAGGATTCACTATTTTCTAGTCAATAGCGTTACACTCTCGATGTGATATGTCTGAGGAAACATATCTACGGGCTGAACTTTTTCGACTGTGTAGCCACCCTCAGATAAGATCTTCAGATCTCTGGCCAGTGTCCCAGGGTTGCAGCTGACATAGACCATTTTTTCCGGTTTCATGGTCAGTACGGCATCAATGAATTCAGGTGCCAGGCCTTTTCTAGGCGGATCGACGACGATGACATCTGCGCACTTATCTGCCTTTGCCCATTCTGTAATGATGTTTTCAGCTGGTCCGACTTCGAATGAGACATTGGCTACACCGTTCGTTTCGGCGTTCAGTTTGGCGTTCTCTATTGCAGGCTCTACTATTTCCATGCCGTATACATGTTTAGCCTGTCTAGACAAAGCTAAGGTGAGTGTCCCAATCCCACAGTAGGCATCGATCACGGTTTCATTTCCACTAAGTCCGACAAAGTCTACGGCAGTCTGGTACAGTTTTTCTGTCTGGACTGGGTTAACCTGATAGAAGGACTGGTGTGAGATCGTAAAGGTGAAGCCCAGCAGATCGTCTTTGTAGCTGTCCTGACCGAATAACACTCGAGACTCCTTGCCAAGTATGACGTTGGTCTTTTCTGTATTGATATTCTGGATCAGGCTGACCATTTCCGGTAGAGCTCTCGTCAGTGCAGAGACGATTTCTTCTTCTCTATGGAAATCATGTGTATTGGTTACCAGTACAACCATTAGTTCACCGCTGAAGTAACCTCTTCTGACAATGATATGACGCAGCCAGCCGGTGTGCGCCTTTTCATTGTACGGTTTGACATGGAACTTGCGCATGATGTCACGCACGGTAAGGATGGCCTGATCGATTTTCGGATCCTGGATCTTGAAGTCCTCTATCGGAATGACGTCATGACTGTTCTTACGGAAAAATCCTGTAGTCAGACGACCATATATTTTTCTGACGGGCACCTGTGCCTTATTTCTGTACCCAAAGGGGTCGTCCATTCCAATGACTTCTTCGACAGCGATATCACCCAGATTGCCTATTTTACTCAGGACTTTTTCGACCTGTTCTTTTTTAAAGTTCAGCTGTGCTGGATATGACAAATGCTGAAGAGGCATGGTACCGGTCTGTGCATAGACTTTATCTTCAATCTCTACGCGGTCCGGACTTTTTTCAATCACTTTGAGCAGCTTACCAAATCCGAAAGTCTTTTTCGTTTTGATTACTTTGAATTCTACGGTTTCTCCAACTAGAGCACCTTCGATGAATATCGGATAGTATTCTATCTTTGCGACACCCATTCCCTCATGAGTCAGATCGATGATTTCTGCTTCTAAAGTCTCGTTTTTCCTGACAGGCGTCGCTGTCTTGTTCTTATCTTTTGACATTACTCGTCTCCTTATGATTCATTACTTATCTTCAGTATACATGTCACACAACGAAAGCGCACAGAAAAATAATCTGTGCGCTTTGTGTGCTTATTCTTCATCCAATTGAGAAACACCTTCAAGAAATTCACTTTCTTTTTCGATGGTCACGGCATCCCTGCTGTCGACAGTCAGATGCATTCCAGAAAGGTCAGCTACCAGTTCCATATGCTGCTGATACATGACAAATTCTGCCGGTGCATCACCACCGTACTCGCCATCGATATTGATCATCAGTGGTTTATCGACCAATGACTCGGCTTTTACTGAAGATGTCTTTGTATAGATGATTTTCGGGTGATTGACGTGCCTGCCGTCATTAATGACTAAGGTAAGTAGTCTCAGAATTTCAGCAATGTTCGTCGTTTTAACAATGATCAGCGTAAATTTGCCATCGCCCAGTTTCTTGTCAGGAGCGATTTTCTCAAATCCGCCTACTGAGTTGGTCAAGGCGACAAAAAGCATGGAAGCTGTCCCTTCATAAACACCGCCATCATAAGAAATGCTCACCGGCACTTTACCTATACGTGGAAGCAGTTCAGCTCCTTTTACAAAGTAAGCAAGGGAACCGAAAATGGACTTCATGTTTGCCGGTACATCATAGGTCACTTCGGTCAGCGATCCCGCTGCACCGATATTCATGAAATAACGTTCCTGTGAAGCGGTAATAACTTTACCGATATCCATTTTGACAAACTGATGGGTGTTGATTAACTCAGCTGCTCTGACAAAGTCGTTACGCGGAATGTTGAGTGCTCTGGCGAAGTCGTTCGTCGTCCCTGCAGGAATGACCGCAAGTTTCGGGCGTGATTCATGAGGAGCAATCCCATTGATGACTTCATTGATCGTCCCGTCTCCACCAGCAGCAATAATGAGATCGAAACCATCTTTCGTACATCGGTCCGCTTCATTTTGAGCACTTAGAGGAGTCGGGGTGGTACAGAACGCACTCGTTTCGTACCCGCATTTTTCATATACATTCAAAATCTCCGGAAGTGCTCGTTTTAATGTTTCTCTCCCGGATGTGGGATTATAAATGATCCTGGCTCGACGTCTCATGTACATCCCCTCCTTTACTCTATCTGAGACACCTAGGAAACTATAGATGCTCTATATAAGTGGATTTAGGGTTTTCTCTTTTGAGTTTTCCCTCCACTTATTTTCTTTTTTTAAATTTTTTCACATTTTTATGCTTATTACTTGACTTTT
>NZ_BAAGIQ010000156.1:0-2871 GCF_054658175.1 Alkalibacterium sp. s-m-28 | reverse complement strand
GAACCGGTTTACAGTGTAAACACTAATTTCTTCAGGTGCTTTTGAAGAAAGGATAGCCTGGTTTCCAGATTTTGAGGTGAAGACTAGAGTAAACAAGAACTGAAAGAGTACCACAGGACTAACACCGAGAGTTTTTTTTACATTCGCTCGGTTCAAGAGTGTTCCAATTTTGAATTCTTTAAAAAAGTGGGAAACGGTCGATTCAACCTCGTGATTTTCTGATTTTTTTGGTAAAATATTAGTCATAAGACATCTCTCCTTTGAATGTTGTTGTGGTGACTACATTTTACCAAAGAGAGGTGTCATTTTGTGTGTTTTTTGATAATTATTTATAAGAAGTTTCAATAACCGCAAGGGTTAAACCTGGATATTCAACTGCAAAACTTGAGTTAAGAAGTTAACAGGATTATTGTAGATACTTCTTAAGATATCGTCGATTTACTGATTATACCGCTCGAATTTTTCGTTTGGAGTCCACGTCTTCTAAATCAATAGTCGTTTTTCTTATTAATGTTTCAATAGTATCCATTATTCGTTCCTCCTTTGGAATAACTACGTTATGTAAAGTTAAAAACATAATAAGCTTATAAAACTAACAAGTGATGAAGAGCTCTTTAACCGACTGATCTACTATGGTATAGTCCACCTTAATAGGAAAGAGAATGAGTTTGGCTGATGATCATCGTATACCTCATGGATCTGTGGGAATGTCGCAAGCAGTTTATAGGGATTGCAAAGCCTAGAAGAGAATACTTCATTGACGATATGATTCCTGAGTGGATTTGATGTTATAAATATTCGTATAAAGAAAAAATGTACGAACGAATATGGCAATTGTAATATAACAAATTAAACTTAAAATGTAATAGTAAATATGTTGGATTTGAAATCAAAAAGTTAAATTAACCTAATGTAACAAATCTAGATTGCAATATAACGGAATTAGTGTTATATTTTAAGTAAATAATGTTACATTAGGAGGTAATCTAATTGGTCATGACAGCAGAGCTTTACTTGAAAGAAAATATAGATGAGCAGATTACCATAAAACCGTGGCTTAAAAAGAATAATTTTCCGATTTTTTTAAGGGATAACTACAACTTTTATGAGGTGACGATACTTGGAACACGGTGTATTTTAATTGAAGCGGTTGACGAGATGCCAAATGTTGATCATCTTCAAAAACATATAAAGCAAATTAAAAACCTGACAGATCGTCAAATTGTTCTATTTTACAAAGATATTACAAGGTATAGAAGAAAAAGTCTGATTGAAAACAGGATTGCCTTTGTGATTGAAGATGGGCAGATGTATTTGCCATTCTTGGGGCTTGACTTGAAAAAAGTCCAAGAACACGTTGAAAAAGAAGTGAAGGGATTCACAACACCCGCGCAGATTGCGTATTTGTACTTCTTGTATAATAAAGAGGAAGTCGTTAATACGACTGATTTTGCTAAAAAGCTGGGCTTTAATATAATGACAGCTTCCAGAGCATTAAATAATCTATACCATGCGAATCTCATCACCTATGAAATTGGAGGAATGACTGGCCGCAGCAAGGAGTATAAGAGGATTACAGATCCGGACTACTTTCTCAGGGGTCGCGAGTATCTAAAGACTCCAGTGAGGAAAATCATCTACACAAAGGCAAGGCCTTTAGGTGCTTTGACTGCTGGACTGGGTGCACTTGCAGAATTATCCATGATCAATCCACCTGGTCATCCGGTTATGGCAATAGATATAAATAAGCTAAATAAAGAAAAGATTGAAGTTGTTAAAAATAAGGACCTTATAAAAGATACAAAACTGGTGGAGTTAGAGCTTTGGGACTATGATCCTGGACTGTTTTCTAATAATCGACATGTGGATTTACTATCTTTGTATGCTTCTTTGAAGGAAGAAACAGATGAAAGGGTTGAACAAGCATTAGAAGAAGTCTTAAGGGGTGAGCCATGGTACACGGACTAGATAAATTTAAAGAGTATTTTGTAAATCACACAAGTCAATATGTCTTTATTGGAGGAACAGCTTGCGATATTCTTATGGATGAACTTGGAGCCTCATTTCGAGCAACCAAGGATCTTGATATGGTGCTCATCATTGAAGCCCTCGATTCCTCTTTTGGAGAAACCTTCTGGCAATTCATAGAAGATGGGGGTTATGAGCATCGTGAGAAGGGAACTGGGGAGAATCAATTTTACCGTTTTACAGATCCGAAAGATACAAGCTTTCCCAAAATGATTGAGCTCTTCAGTAAGCTCCCTAATGAATTTGAACTTAGCTTCGATAGGGGACTGACTCCCATTCATATAGATGAAAGCATTGTCAGTCTCTCTGCTATATTATTAAATGATGACTATTACAATCTATTAGTAAAAGGTAGACGGATGGTGGACGGCTTTTCACTTATTGAATTGGAAACAGTTATCCTGTTTAAGATTAAAGCATGGCTGGATTTGAAAGAACGAAAAGAAGCAGGAGAAGATGTCGATACGAAAAATATAAAGAAACATAAGAATGACGTCTTTAGGCTTCTTGCCAATGTATCACCTGCAAGCAGGGTTGGATCCTCACGGGATATTCAAAATGATGTTATTCAATTCATTGAACAAATTAAGGAAGATAAACCTGATTTGAAGAACTTAGGCATTAGAGGGACAAGTCTTGATGAAATGCTAGAGATTCTAGGGCACATTTTCTTAGGAAAAGCAGAAGCATAAATAAAACACAAATAGTAATCAGAAGACACTTTAAACTGGACCCCATGTCAAGGACAGTTTGATAAAAACCCCTTATAATTTATTATCGCTCCTTCTATGATAACGTCATAGGAGGAGCGATAATACGTTTAAGCCTGGATCAATACTTAGA
>NZ_BAAGIQ010000155.1:0-2963 GCF_054658175.1 Alkalibacterium sp. s-m-28 | reverse complement strand
GTTCTTCGATAAGAGAACGGGTCAATTCACGATATTTTTCAAGCATTTCCTGTTGTCTGATATTTTCTTTCAGGCAATAGTAGATAATTTCAAACTGACAGTTTATAATAGGGGTATACAGCACTTGTCCATTCCTTTCTTGGAAGTAGTTTGGTTGGTACCTACTATTTTGAACGAGATTTAGGGGAGGGGCAAGTGTTTTTTTGCTTTTCCTTGATATAACAACCATTGTAAGCAATTATTAAAAGAAAGTATTGACACTAACGTAGAAAAGGTGGAGGAATGTTTATGGAAGTAACAGTTAAACAGTTTGTTAGAGAATTTAAACAGCAGTTTCAAAGCATGTATGCCTACAGTTACGAAGAAGGATCAAACGAACAGCTTTACAATGCTTTAGGTCTCCTCGTAAAAAACTATATTTCAAGTTACTGGAAAGAGACTAGAGAAAAGTATATTAAAAACAGTGTCAAACAAGTGTATTATTTTTCTATGGAATTTCTTCCGGGCAGACAATTAAGAAGTAAAGCTTACAACCTGGGGCTTTTAGATGTAATTAAAGAAGGTTTGAGCGAACTGGATTTATCATTTGATCAGCTGGCAGAAGCAGAAGCCGACCCTGCATTAGGTAACGGTGGCTTGGGACGTCTCGCTTCCTGCTTTATGGATTCACTGGCTTCTCTAGGTATGGCAGGTAATGGAAATGGTATTCGTTATCAATATGGCCTGTTCAGACAAAAGTTTGTCGATGGGTACCAGGTTGAACTGCCTGAAAACTGGTTAAGGTACAGAAATGTATGGGAAACGAGAAACGACAAATCTACCTGTATGGTGAGATTCGGTGGGAATGTTTGGCTGGAAGAAAACCATCAGGGGCATCTGGTCCCGCATTATGAGAATACACTGAATGTTCTGGCCGTGCCTTATGATACCCCTATGGTTGGCTATAGAAATGACACAGTTAATAATCTTCGTCTATGGTCAGCTGAAATCCCGGTAGAGGAAGAAGCGAACTATCATACGATTGAAGAAACAGAACCCATCAAGGAAATCACTCAAGTCCTGTATCCAGATGATTCCAACTATGAAGGGCGTCTGCTACGTCTGAAACAGGAATACTTCATGGTATCGGCGGGAGTACAGTCCATTATCAGGCACTTCCGTAAATATAATGTTCCCCGTAAGAACATTCCGGATAAAGTGGCTATCCATATTAATGATACTCACCCTGCATTAGTTGTGCCTGAATTGATGCGTATCCTTATCGATGAAGAACACTTGTCATGGGAACAGGCTTGGGAAATCACATTCAAGACATGCAGCTATACTAACCATACCATCCTTCGTGAAGCACTGGAAAAATGGCCGATCGATATGATGAAAGAGCTGCTGCCTAGAATCTACATGATCATCGAAGAAATCAACAATCGCTTTGTTGAAAATACTATGCCATTATATGGAGAGCGCATCACCTGGCAGACAGCCATTTTGCAGAATGGAGTTGTCAACATGGCTCACCTGGCAGTGATCGGCAGTCACAGTGTGAATGGGGTAGCTAGACTTCATACTGACATTCTCATGAATGATGTGCTGAAAGATTTCTTTGAGTTATATCCTGAACGTTTCAACAATAAAACTAACGGGATTACTCAGCGAAGATGGGTTCACTTAGCCAATCCTGATCTGACTCAACTGATTGACGATAAAATTGGAGAAAACTGGAAGCTTACTCCATCAGAACTGAAAGTATTCAAAGGCTTCGAGAAAGATAAGAAAACATTAAATAAGCTGACGGATGTAAAGCTCAAGAATAAAAAGCGTCTGGCTGATCACATCAAGGAAGTAAAAGGAATTACAGTCGATCCGAATGCTTTGTTCGATGTCCAGATCAAGCGTCTGCATGCTTATAAGCGCCAGCATTTGAATCTGCTTCATATCCTGCACCGCTATCTTGAAATCAAAGAGAACCCATCTGTTGACTACGTTCCTAGAGTCTTCATATTCGGCGCAAAGGCTGCACCAAGCTACCATTATGCGAAGCAGATTATTAAAGTGATCAACTCTCTGGCTGATCTGGTGAACAACGATCCTGATGTCGGCGACAAGCTGAAAATTGTCTTCTTTGAAAATTACGGTGTGTCTCTGGCGGAGAAAATTATTCCGGCTGCAGACATCAGTGAACAGATTTCACTGGCAAGTATGGAAGCGTCAGGAACAAGCAATATGAAACTGATGGCTAACGGGGCTTTAACATTGGCTACATTGGATGGAGCCAACATTGAAATTAGAGACTTTGTCGGAGAGGACAATCTGTTTGTCTTTGGTTTATCCAGTAAAGAAGTATACGAATTGAAAGCAAATCAGTCTTATCAGGCAAGAGAACTTTATGGGTCTGATCAGAAACTCAGGAATGTTCTGGATGCTCTGACTAATGGAACGATTCCGAATCTACAGGATGAAGGCTATGCATTATTTGATTCACTCGTAAACTTTAATGATGAGTACTTTGTATTAAAAGATTTTGCATCTTACGTAGAAGCTCAGAATAAAGTCGATGATCTTTATAAAGATCAGTCTGAGTGGGCACGCAAATCTCTGCTGAATATTGCTTCTTCAGCTCCATTTTCAGCTGACTATACAATTCAGCGCTATGCAGATGATATCTGGAAAGTGAGATCTTGCGTTGTTGAAGATGAAGGGGTCCACCTGGTGGATGAACCCTTGTAGTGAACTACCCACCACTTAAATCCTCCGGATTTTGAAGTGGGGGCTTCCTACGAACTCCATTCTTGTCTGAACAGGTTTCATGCAGACAGAGGAATCGGATATGGGTAGGCTCAAAGGGGCTGGGAAAAAACCAGCTCTTAACAAACAAAAAGAACAATGAAAACCGTCGGTTTTAGATGGTCTTCATTGTTCTTTTGTATTTTTTCTGAAGATGTAGAAGTACATCCTCCTTTTCTTCG
>NZ_BAAGIQ010000154.1:0-3047 GCF_054658175.1 Alkalibacterium sp. s-m-28 | reverse complement strand
CCGCCTCGCTATACTTTCTTTCTTGTGGTTAAGTCCTCGACCGATTAGTACTGGTCCGCTCCACATATCACTATGCTTCCACTTCCAGCCTATCCACCTGATCATCTTTCAGGGGTCTTACTTCCTTAAAGGAATGGGAGATCTCATCTTGAAGGGGGCTTCACGCTTAGATGCTTTCAGCGTTTATCCTGTCCACACATAGCTACCCAGCGATGCCAGTGGCCTGACAACTGGTACACCAGCGGTGTGTCCATCCCGGTCCTCTCGTACTAAGGATAGCTCTTCTCAAATCTCCAACGCCCGCGACGGATAGGGACCGAACTGTCTCACGACGTTCTGAACCCAGCTCGCGTACCGCTTTAATGGGCGAACAGCCCAACCCTTGGGACCGACTACAGCCCCAGGATGCGATGAGCCGACATCGAGGTGCCAAACCTCCCCGTCGATGTGAACTCTTGGGGGAGATAAGCCTGTTATCCCCAGGGTAGCTTTTATCCGTTGAGCGATGGCCCTTCCATATGGTACCACCGGATCACTAAGCCCGACTTTCGTCCCTGCTCGACTTGTAGGTCTCGCAGTCAAGCTCCCTTCTGCCTTTACACTCTACGAATGATTTCCAACCATTCTGAGGGAACCTTTGGGCGCCTCCGTTACATTTTAGGAGGCGACCGCCCCAGTCAAACTGCCCGTCTGACACTGTCTCCCGACCGGTTTACGGTCGCGGGTTAGAGTGGCCATACAGCTAGGGTAGTATCCCACCAACGCCTCCACCAAGACTGGCGTCCTGGCTTCATTGGCTCCTACCTATCCTGTACAAGCTGTACAGACACTCAATATCAAACTACAGTAAAGCTCCATGGGGTCTTTCCGTCCTGTCGCGGGTAACCTGCATTTTCACAGGTACTATAATTTCACCGAGTCTCTCGTTGAGACAGTGCCCAAATCGTTACACCTTTCGTGCGGGTCGGAACTTACCCGACAAGGAATTTCGCTACCTTAGGACCGTTATAGTTACGGCCGCCGTTTACTGGGGCTTCAATTCAGAGCTTCGCCGAAGCTAACCCTTCCTCTTAACCTTCCAGCACCGGGCAGGTGTCAGCCCCTATACATCTTCTTTCGAATTAGCAGAGACCTGTGTTTTTGGTAAACAGTCGCTTGGGCCTATTCACTGCGGCTGACCATGTGGTCAGCACCCCTTCTCCCGAAGTTACGGGGTCATTTTGCCGAGTTCCTTAACGAGAGTTCTCTCGATCACCTTAGGATTCTCTCCTCGACTACCTGTGTCGGTTTGCGGTACGGGCAGCCTACTTCTCACTAGAAGATTTTCTTGGCAGTGTGACATCGGATACTTCGGTACTATAAGTTCCCTCCCCATCACAACTTGTCCTTAAGAAGATAAGCATTTGACTCATCCTCAGACTTGTTGCTTGGGCACGCTATTCCAGCAGCGTGCATATCTTAGCCTCCTGCGTCCCTCCATTGCTCAAACAAAGCAGACTGGTACAGGAATATCAACCTGTTGTCCATCGCCTACGCCTATCGGCCTCAGCTTAGGTCCCGACTAACCCTGGGAGGACGAGCCTTCCCCAGGAAACCTTAGTCATTCGGTGGACGGGATTCTCACCCGTCTTTCGCTACTCATACCGGCATTCTCACTTCTAAGCGCTCCACAAGTCCTCACGATCTTGCTTCACCGCCCTTAGAACGCTCTCCTACCATAGAACCAATGGTTCTATCCGTGGCTTCGGTATCTTGTTTAGCCCCGGTACATTTTCGGCGCAGGGCCACTCGACTAGTGAGCTATTACGCACTCTTTAAATGATGGCTGCTTCTAAGCCAACATCCTAGTTGTCTAAGCAGCCCCACATCCTTTTCCACTTAACAAGAATTTGGGGACCTTAGCCGACGGTCTGGGCTGTTTCCCTTTCCACTACGGATCTTATCACTCGCAGTGTGACTCCCGGATCTACATAACATGGCATTCGGAGTTTATCAGGATTCGGTAACCCGATAAGGGCCCCTAGTCCAAACAGTCGCTCTACCTCCATGATGCACTATCCGAGGCTAGCCCTAAAGCTATTTCGGAGAGAACCAGCTATCTCCAAGTTCGATTGGAATTTCTCCGCTACCCACACCTCATCCCAGCACTTTTCAACGTACTTGGGTTCGGGCCTCCAATGCGTTTCACCGCATCTTCACCCTGGACATGGGTAGGTCACTTGGTTTCGGGTCGACGACGGCATACTCTACGCCCTATTCAGACTCGCTTTCGCTGCGGCTCCACCTCTTCGGTTTAACCTTGCATGACATCGTCACTCGCCGGTCCATTCTACAAAAGGTACGCCATCACCCGTTAACGGGCTCTGACTACTTGTAAGCACACGGTTTCAGGTGCTGTTTCACTCCCCTTCCGGGGTTCTTTTCACCTTTCCCTCACGGTACTGGTTCACTATCGGTCACTAGGGAGTATTTAGGCTTGGGAGATGGTCCTCCCGGATTCCGACGGAATTTCTCGTGTTCCGCCGTACTCAGGATCCCAGCTAGGCAAGGTTCGATGTCGCATACGGGGCTGTCACCCTGTCTCGCACAGCTTTCCAGCTGCTTCTGCTATCGTCTCTTGTCCATATCGCCGGTCCTACAACCCCAGAATGCAAGCATTCTGGTTTGGCCTCTTCCCGTTTCGCTCGCCGCTACTCGGGGAATCGCGTTTGCTTTCTCTTCCTGCAGGTACTTAGATGTTTCAGTTCCCCACGTCTACCTTGTCTATAGCTATGTATTCACTATAAACATATCACTTGATGAAAAGTGATGGGTTCCCCCATTCGGAAATCTCTGGATCAATGCTTACTTACAGCTCCCCAGAGCATATCGGTGTTCGTCCCGTCCTTCATCGGCTCCTAGTGCCAAGGCATCCACCGTGCGCCCTTATTCACTTAACCTGGTGGTTAAGGGTAATTCATAGCGATGAGAGTTTTGTTAACGAACAAAACTGTTCTCAATAAATCTATTTCTCGGTGTTGTTTCTTAACATGTTTGTGTTGTGTTTA
>NZ_BAAGIQ010000153.1:0-3106 GCF_054658175.1 Alkalibacterium sp. s-m-28 | reverse complement strand
GAAGAAAAGGAGGATGTACTTCTACATCTTCAGAAAAAATACAAAAGAACAATGAAGACCATCTAAAACCGACGGTTTTCATTGTTCTTTTTGTTTGTTAAGAGCTGGTTTTTTCCCAGCCCCTTTCTTATGGAAAAGCACAATAATTGAAGGAGTAATTTAGTCTAATGATAAGTCCAGCTTCGAATGGGGTTCTGAACAATAATTAGGAGAGAGACGAGTGGGATTTACCATACTTTTCTGAGCTAAAGTGTAACTATTTGGAGTTTAAGAGGATTATCGAAGGATAATGTGTGACTGAGCTGTAACTAGAGGCTATCTAACGGTATTTAAGACAGCCATAATTTCATGAACTATAACTAGAGGCCATTTAACGGTATTTAAGACAGCCATAATTTCATGAACTATAACTAGAGGCCATTTAACGGCATTTAAGACAGCCATAATTTCATAAGCTGTAACTAGAGGCCGTTTAATGGCACTAATAAGTCAAAGAATCTCATGAACTTTAACTATAAGAGGTTTAGCGAAGACTTCTATTCGATCACTCTGCCTGAACTGAAATTAGTTTAGTTCTAACGGTAAGTTTCCCCCCTTCGGTTCAGCAGAAACTGCACTAAGGAGAGCTCAAGTAGGCTGAGAGAAAGCAGAAAGTGACAGAACGTGACCCATAGGAGTGTGATCTTAAAACGTAACTCTTTTACCAGCTGACTGCCGATTTATTCAATCCACATCTATCAGAATACCGAAGAAGAGAGTAAAGAATTTCTTTTCAATAAGGAAACGAATCGCAGAGCGCTTCGTGTAAATAAAGATAATTGAATCTATTTAACAAAATAAAAGCCAGTCAGACGGGATTGAACCTGTCTGACCGGCAAGAGTGCTCACCTTTTATATTTCTGATTATGGCGCCTGAATATCCAAATTGACTTTAGGCAGTTCAATACCTGCTTCCCTTAAAGCATCGACGTATTTCTCGTAGAAGAGGTTACGCATAGCAAATTCAGTACCGGACTTGGTGTACATGATAACCTGAGCGGCAATCTGGCCTGCGCCAATGGGGACAAAGGCAATTTCTGTCGGCTCGATAGTGATCTCCTCACGTCGGGGAATCCATTCCCGGTTAACCTGTTCCAAAACTGATCTGACTTTGTTTAGATCTGTTTCAGGAAAGAGTCTGACATGCAGCATGACACGCATATCCGCCCGCGACCGGTTGCTGATAACTGTGATCGATCGGTTAGGGATGAAATGCGTAGTTCCGTCGAAATCTCTGACTTTGGTTGTTTTAAGGTTGACATCTTCAACGGTTCCCAATATACCGCTCAGTTCGACGACATCACCAACGTCCAGCTGTTTTTCCAGCAGGATCATGAAGCCATTGACTATATCTGATACAAATCCCTGAGCACCGAGTGAAAGTGCCAGACCGACGACCCCGGCACTGGCTACTAATGTGCCGACTGGTACACCCATGAGTTCAAGTATTGTATAGACGAGGAAGAAATAGATGATGGCATGAAAACTGTTTTTACTCAATGTATACAATGTGTTCAGACGATTAGGTAAAGTCTGCTCTTCTTTCATATATCGCTTGAAAACCAGCTCGATTGCATAATTACCGACCTTTTTTAGAATGAAGAAAATAATCAGAGTCAGAATAAGCTGCATGAGGAATAATATAATTGAAGAAAAAATTCCTTCCCAGTCAATGTCATTCCAGTATTCAATAAAGAAGTTTATTCCTTCTTCGGGAGTTGTAGGTCCTTCCTGATTTTCAGTTCCGTTAGTCCCAGCAAAACACATAATTGATTCGATCCTTTCAGAGAGTCTTAGTGTACCTATTATTCTACCAGTTTTTTTAAATACTTCAATTTTGTTAATTGAGGGGGCTTCAGGACCTTCTTGTTTGCAATAATCAGCTGGATAATGGTAATCTAAGTCTATACAGAATAGAAGAAAGAGGGATTAATATGACAGGTGGAGAAATAGCTGCATTAATTGCGGCAGGTGCTTTTGCAGTTTTAGTTCTGGGCTTATGTTTTGTACTATTTAAAGTGGCAGGCATTGTTTCAGAACTGAATACGACGATCGAAGAAGCGAACAAGAGCCTGAGCACGATCACTAAAGACGCGGATCATTTACTTATTGAAGTCGAAGGGCTTCTCAATAAATCCAATACGACTTTAGATGACGTGAATGGCAAACTAGGCATGACTGATCCATTGTTCCAGGCTGTTGGTGACTTAGGTGAATCAGTATCAAGCCTGAACGAATCAACAAGAAATCTGACTTCACATCTAGCCAGCGCATCAAAAAAAGGTGCAACGGTCGGAATCGCCAAAAAAGTTGGCAGTAAAGTCAGAGGGTAAGCACGATAATAAAAAACAAGGAGAGAATATTCAGCATGAAAAAACATTCAAATACTGAGAGTTTTGTACTGGGAACATTCGTCGGGGCAGCTGTAGCAGGCTTGACCGCACTCCTGCTCGCACCTAAATCAGGTAAAGAAATGCGTGGAAATATTGCTGATCAAGCTGACAGAACGAAACAGCAGGCTAAAGAGTATATGTCTCTTGCTAAAGAAAAAGGATCGGATCTGAAAGATACAGTAGAAGAAGCCGGATCAGAATATCTGAAAAATGCTTCGGTCACTTATGACCAGCTGTCCAATCAGGTTGGCTCGAATATGGACGAAACTGAAAAAAATCTCGATAAAATCAAGCAGGAAGCAAAAGAAACAGCTGAAGGTGTCAAAGACGCTCTCAAAGAAGGGACAGAACGCGACGTAGAAATTACGAAAGATGCGGCCGAAGATGCTCAGGAAACAATTGAGGAAGGCATTGAAGAAGGAAAAGATCTGTCAGACACTGACACGACCAAACCTTAATTGGAGCGGGCACAGATCAGATTTCTCTTAAAATTAAACTATAAAAGGATGCGTACTGTTCGCATCCTTTTTATACATATTCCGTGTGAGTGAACTACCCACCACTTAAATCCTTTGGATTTTGAAGTGGGGGCTTCCTACGAACTTCATTCTTGTCTGCACAGACTTCATACAGACAGTGGAATCGGATAGGGGTAGGCTCAAAAGGCAGTCCCT
>NZ_BAAGIQ010000152.1:0-3111 GCF_054658175.1 Alkalibacterium sp. s-m-28 | reverse complement strand
GTTCGACCAATTAAGTAGTCCTGACTTTTACACAAATGCGACAAAGCTACAAATTGCCTTACTCGCCTACAATTTTGCGAATTGGTTTCGCCGACTCTGCTTACCTAGAAGTATGAGTAAAAGCACCGTAGGAACCGTTAGAATCCAGCTGATCAAAATAGCAGGTAAAGTAGTCAATACAGCCCGTTATACCACATTCAAATTGTGTAGCAGTTGTTTATACAAAAAACAATTTTGGTTCACTCTTAAAAAAATTCAAGGCATACCGCTTATTGAGTGACCCAATTAATAGCCGTTCATAATTTCAAAAAACTAAGATCATCTTGCGGGATAAGTCTGTCCATTTTTAAGCAAAGTGGAAAAACAAGGGTAATTTTAAACGAGAATTTAGCGGGCAACCACACTTATTTAGGTATAAGTATTAAATCGTCCTGACTGTCATTTGTTTTTGGCATTTTACAGGGAAAGTACCTATAAAAAAATCAAGTTATGAATAATGCAGGTTGAATATAATAACCCCTACTTCACTCATACTAGGATGATAAATGTGAGATGAAGAAAAAACCTCACTTTAGTTGTAGTGAGGGTGGTCTTATGCTTCATGTAGTGCCCCAATATTTAAATCAAACCCTGCTTCATGAATAACCTCTGCGGTAGTCGGGTGAGCAAAGATCGTTTTTGTAATTTGTTGCTCGGTAAGTCCATTTGTAATTGCAATCGTAAGGCTACTAATTAAAGAAGAGGCATCTGGTCCAATGATAGAACCTCCAATAATTTCACTTGTTTTGTTGTCTTTAATGAGTTTAATAAAACCATCAGACTCATTCATCGTTAAGGCCTTTCCGTTACTTGAAAATGAAACCTTACTTACTCTATAATCTAGTTTTTTATCTTTACATTCGTATTCTTGCAGACCGACGGTAGCTATTTCTGGCGATGTAAAGATGACATTAGGAACTGCTGAATAATCCATATCTGACTCTTCACCAAGTATATTATTAACAGCGTGGATTCCTTGATGTGACGCGACATGAGCAAGTTGGATAATGTTAGTCACATCACCGATCGCATAGATATTTTTAATATTTGTCTGCATCTTCTGATTAACGGCAATCCCATTTCTAGCTTCGTCCATACGAATTTTTATTTCTTCGAGATTCAGTCCATCAATATTTGGTTCGCGGCCAATAGCAACAAGCACTTTTTCACTAACTAAAAGTTGTTCTTTACCGTCTGTTTCGTAGGTTATAATTGCTTGTCCATTATTAGCTTGTTGAATTTTGGTTACTTTGGCTTGTGTATGAATATGAATGCCCTTTTGCTCGGATAGACGTTCGATTTCTTCGCATAAGTCATCATCTAGGATATCAAGAACATGATCCATAAATTCTAGTACATGAACTTCTACTCCGAGATTGCGATAAATACAGGCAAATTCCATGCCAATTACACCGCCACCAATAATGGTTATGCTATTTGGCAATTCAGTTAATGCCAGTGCATCCGTGCTGTTCATCACAAAAGGAAGTTCAACACCAGGAATGTTAACATGAGAAATCTTAGAGCCTGTAGCTATAATGGTATCTTTTGCTGAAATATGGGATGTATCCTTCCCATTTACAATGACTTTGTTATCTGATAGAAAAGATGCTGTTCCCTGAATGACACGAATCTTGTTCTTCTCCATTAAAAATGAAACCCCAGATACTAATTGATTGACGACTTCATCTTTTCGATCAATGATTTGTTTCATATTGATCTTTAGATCTGAATCTGATTCAATGCCAAATAAAGAACTGTTTTTCACGTTATCACAAATCTCTGCCGATTTAACAAGAGCTTTTGTTGGAATACATCCTACATTTAAGCAAGTTCCACCTAAGGTATCTTCTTTTTCAATAAGTGTGACATCGAGTCCTTTTTTAGCGGCATAAATAGCTGCCACATATCCTCCTGGTCCAGCGCCAATAATGAGTAAGTCCGTTGTCACCTCGTTTATAGGTTGTTCGCCATCCGCTTTTTGTTCACTTGTATCATTCTTTTCGTCACTTTCTTGAATGGACTCTATTTCAAATAATATTTGCTTAGAAGAAACTTCACTTCCTTCTTCAATGTGAATTTGATTGATGACACCATCTTGATTGGCCGTTATTGTTCGGTTTCCTTTACTTGTTTCGACCTCCGCTAATGAGTCGCCCTCAGAAACTTTGCTACCAATGGTTACGTGAATTTCTCCAACTTTACCCTTTTTTCCACCGGGAATTACAGACATTAAAATTTCCATTGCTAATTCTCCTTAAAAAGTAATTTTCTAAAATTAATTACTCAAGTTTTGCAGTTAAAAAATAGCCTTTGACCCTTGGTGTCATTGACTTGGTACCGATTATTATGCCGCTTTTGATATTTGATTCAGCTGATTTTCTTTTAAAAATGGCTTGAAGAGTTCCGGTAAACTATCAAAGATGGTATCTAACAAGTCTTGAACATGTTGTTCAGATAGTACTAACTCGTTCATTAATGTCTCTTTCAGACAGGCCATTACGAGAAACAGCGATTGCGCGAATCGAATGTTCTCCATTTCATCACAGCACAAATAAAACAGCTCACCGATGGTGCGCGGATCCTTCTCTTCACGGGATATTAAGGCGAACATCATATACCGGGTAAAAACAACCGCAGTATGGGCAACCATATTGTCATAATCACGAGCAGAAAATTCATTGGAGAGCTTAAGGTAAGATTTACTGTATTTGAAGAAGGTCTCGATCTGCCAGCGTTTTCCATATAAACGAATGATTTCCTCATCTGGCAAGTCAACGTCAGTTGACAGAAGAGCTAGCCAGTTTTTCTTGCCTCTGCGATTGTCCCGAACAAATATTATCTTAGCCTGGATGTCTTCATTATTATCGTTCAATCCTAAGCTGACAACGACAGATGCTTTAATTTTCGCACGGCCACGCTTTTTCTTGAGCACTCTGTAGAGATCTTTCAGGTTATACTTTTGTCCATTGTATCCGTACGTTGTACGCGTAGGTTTAAGCATGCAGATGACTTGAAGCGGATAATCAGTGACCACTTGTTTGATGGTTTTAGGATAAGCGAACCAGCTGT
>NZ_BAAGIQ010000151.1:0-3121 GCF_054658175.1 Alkalibacterium sp. s-m-28 | reverse complement strand
TGTGCTGTGATGAAATGGAGAACATTCGATTCGCGCAATCGCTGTTTCTCGTAATGGCCTGTCTGAAAGAGACATTAATGAACGAGTTAGTACTATCTGAACAACATGTTCAAGACTTGTTAGATACTATCTTTGATAGTTTACCGGAACTCTTCAAGCCATTTTTAAAAGAAAATCAGCTGAATCAAATATCAAAAGCGGCATAATAATCGGTACCAAGTCAATGACACCAAGCGTCAAAGGCTATTTTTTAACTGCAAAACTTGAGTTATTTATATAATATCAATCGAGGAGGGGTAGTTTGAGGGATTTACCCATTGCAACAGTATTCAATAATACAGAGTTAGCAATTATGATGTCTGATCAAATTGTCAGCACGGCAATCGCAGAAACAAATATTTATGATATAACCGCTTTTGGACTTGGAGCGGGAGAATCGATTAGTACGGAGATTGTCGGTCTGGAAAAGTTAATTTATTGTCTCGAAGGCCAATTGGAAATAACCCATAATGAACAAGTTGTCGTTTTAGAAGCTGGATCGATGATCTTACTAGATCGTGGTTCCTATCATGCAATCAAAGCTAAAAATAAAGCTAGTTTTCAACAAATCCATATTTACCAAACAGAGGAGAATGAACAAATGATTAATAAAATTCCACATAATGAAACGATTCAGTTAGCTGATCAAATTGAAATTGTACCTAACAGAAAGTCGAGTAAGTCACTTGTTCAACACCAAACTTTAACATTAACATTATTTGCACTTGATAAAGGTCAACAAATTGCTCGACATACAGCGACTGGGGATGCACTTGTGCAAATTTTAGAAGGTGAAGCATTGATTACAATTGACCAGACTGACTACACCGTCAAAAAAGGTGAGAGCATTGTCATGCCTGCAGAAATACCCCATGCGTTAGAAGCTGTTGAAGCGTTTAAAATGTTACTAACAGTTGTAAAGGCAGGTGAATAATATGCGTGAAGCAGGACATTCCTTTCTTGCTAGATTAGGAAAAACACGGCTACGTCCTGGTGGCGTGGAAGCAACGGATTGGTTATTTAACCATGTTTCATTTAATAAAAACCAACACATCCTAGAAGTAGCTTGTAACCAATGTACAAATGCGATTGAGTTGGTCAAAAAAACAGGATGTTCGATCACAGCTGTTGATCTAGATAAACAAGTAATAGAGATAGCTAAGAAGCGGATAGAGGAAGCAAAGCTAACAGACCATATAACGGTTGAACGAGCGAATGCATTAAATCTTCCCTATCCCGACCAATCCTTTGACATCGTAATCAATGAGGCGATGTTAACGATGCTGGGAGACAAGCAAAAAGTAAAAGCAATTTCAGAATATTATCGAGTTTTAAAACCAGGTGGTCTGTTATTAACTCATGATGTTAAGCTTACAGATGGAGGTATGCCGAAAGTTGTAACAGACTTGCAACAAGCAATTCATGTTCAAGCTAAACCTCATGACGAAGCAGGCTGGCGTAATATCTTTAATCAAGCTGGCTTTGAAAATTTAGATGTAGCAACTGGTCCAATGTCATTAATGAATCCGATCGGTATGATTAAAGATGAAGGCTTGATACGGACGATGAAAATTTTTCGGCAGGCAATAAAAAAGGAAAATCGAGCCTATTTTAAATCAATGTTCCGCTTTTTCAAAACAAATAAATCAAATTTAGGTTATATTGCGATCGTTTCAACAAAGTAAATAGTCTTATTAATTTCATTAAAATCTCAATTTAACGATTTGACTCTCGTCTGCATGCTAGAATTCGCAATTAGAATTCTTTAAGACGAGGGTTTTTTAAAATTCGCTAAATTTTCTAACTAGTCCTTAAGCAAGTTTCTATTTAGTTTATGTTAGAATTAGATTAGTAATTAAACAAGTCAGAATCTAAGATCAACATCCCGAAAGGAGCTCGACTAATTCATGAAAAAACTAATCGATATGCTGGAACAACGAAAAGATGAAATGGTAGCGATTCGCAGACATCTACATCAACACCCTGAACTGTCATTTCAAGAAGAAAAAACAGCTGCCTATATTGAAAAGTTTTATCAAGGAAAAGATATCAAAATTGACACAAACATTGGTAATGGCTATGGCATCATTGTTACTATTGAAGGTGGAAAAGCAGGCAAAACTGTTGCACTTCGAGCTGATTTTGATGCTCTCCCAATTCAAGAAGAAGCTGACGTCCCTTTTAAATCTAAAAATGATGGTGTCATGCATGCGTGTGGGCATGATGCACATACAGCTTACCTACTTGTTTTAGCAGACTGTTTGATTCAACTAAAAGATGAACTCTCAGGAACAATAAAAATTATTCATCAACATACAGAGGAATTACCTCCTGGAGGAGCTAAATCAATAGTTGAAGCTGGCTATCTTGATGATGTTGAAGCTGTTTTCGGTATTCACGTTTTACCGATCGCACCAGCTGGAACAGTAGGCTACCGCAGTGAATATACGTTTAGCGGTCGCTCCTATTTTAAATTAAAGTTAAAGGCAAGAGGTGGACATGGCTCTTCTCCACATAAGGCAAATGATGCGATTGTCACAGGAGCCCATTTCGTCACAACAGTTCAAACAATTGTTAGTCGGAGACTAGATCCGCTGGAAACAGGTGTTGTCACAATTGGCTCTTTTGATGGCAAAGGAACCTCTAACATAATTAAGGACACCATCGAAATTGAAGGTGATATCCGTTATTATAATCATCAAACAGAGGCAATGATTAATAAAGAGCTTGAGCGAATTGTCAATGGGATTGGGGTCACTTTCGGAGTGAATTGTGAACTCAGCTATGAAATTGGCTACCCACCATTGTATAATGACCCTGAGTTAACTGCTTTTGTAGCAGATACACTGACAAAACTTAAAGATAGCGATATTAAAGCAGTAGTTGAAGTGCCTAAAATGGCATCAAATTTAGATTCTTCATAACCACTTCCGCCATCACTATTTGAAATGACAACCTGAATTATTCATACCTCTAAATGTGGATAACTATTTCTATTAAACTCACTGCTTTTTTAGACATTTTTAAGTATTAACTGTCTATCATGCCACTTTATATCCTTCTCGATTAGATTGAAAACAAA
>NZ_BAAGIQ010000150.1:0-3179 GCF_054658175.1 Alkalibacterium sp. s-m-28 | reverse complement strand
GGTGCATTTTGTCCACAGATTTTTGCTGTGGACAGTCAAAAAGCTCGAGGCTTCCATGTTTTCCACATGTGAATTCCTCGAGCTTTTGGTATATAAAGTGTTGTTATAAATTTTGGGCAAATTCAAATGTATGACACGGAGATCAGCACTAGACTATCATACGAACTGATTAGCTGTTAGATTTCTTGGCTGCTTTTTCACGTTCATTCTTGTTCAGTATTTTCTTTCTCAGTCTGATTGATTCAGGCGTTACTTCACAGTACTCATCATCAGCCAGGAATTCAAGTGATTCTTCAAGGGTCATGATTCTTGGACGCTTGATCACGTTAGTCTGGTCTTTATTTGCTGAACGGATATTTGTTTTCTGTTTTTCCTTCGTCAGGTTAACAGCCAGATCATTGTCACGGTTATGCTGACCAACGATCATCCCTTCGTAAATCTCAGTACCTGGCTCTACGAAGATTACTCCTCGATCTTCCAGGTTCATAATTCCGTATGTTGTAGCGACACCATTCTCCATCGACACAAGTGCACCATTTCTACGTTCACCTGTTTTCCCGCTTAGCATTGGTAGATACTGGTCAAATGTATGGTTCAGTATTCCGTATCCGCGTGTCATAGATAGGAATTCATTTGTGAATCCAATCAGACCACGAGCAGGAGCAAGGAAAATTAAACGTACTTGTCCATTTCCAGTATGAATCATATCCTGCATTTCTGCTTTTCTTGTTCCTAAGTTCTCAATGACACTACCCATGTATTCTTCTGGAGTATCGATTTGAACTCTTTCAAACGGTTCAAATTTCTTACCGTCGAATTCTTTTATGATAACCACAGGTCTGGAAACTTGCAGTTCATATCCTTCTCTTCTCATGTTTTCTATAAGAATGGATAAGTGCAGTTCTCCTCTTCCTGAAACGATCCATTCATCAGGAGAGTCGGTCTGTTCTACTTTTAATGATACGTCCGTCTGTAACTGAAGCATCAGGCGCTCTTCAATTTTACGGGAAGTCACAAATTTACCTTCTCTACCAGCAAATGGAGAGTTATTTACGATGAAAGTCATCTGCAATGTTGGTTCATCAATTCTTAGAATCGGTAATGGATCCACATGGTCAACAGGTGTTACTGTTTCTCCAACGAAGATATCTTCAAAGCCTGATACAGCAATCAGATCGCCCGCTTTAGCTGATTCAATTTCAACACGCTGTAAACCGAGGTATCCAAACAACTTAGTTACGCGGAAATTCTTAGTTGTGCCGTCAAGCTTACTTAATGTAACGTTGTCTCCAACTTTAATGGTTCCACGGAAAACTCGCCCAATTCCGATACGGCCGACATAATCGTTATAATCAAGAAGGGAGACTTGGAACTGCAGCGGATCTTCGCTGTTATCTACTGGAGATGGAACTTCTTTAAGAATACTTTCAAAGACTGGTTCCATCGTTTTTTCCTGAGTGCTCAAGTCTGCAGAATAGCTGCTTGTTCCGTTGATTGCAGAGGCATAGATAACAGGGAACTCCAGCTGCTCTTCGTCAGCGTCCAGTTCGATCAGCAAATCTAATACTTCGTCAACCACTTCGGCTGGTCTAGCTGTATCTTTATCGATTTTGTTTACGACAACTAGTGGACGAAGTTTCATTTCCAAAGCTTTCTTTAAAACGAAACGTGTCTGAGGCATCGTTCCTTCATAAGCATCCACGACAAGAATAACACCGTCAACCATTTTCATGATTCGTTCCACTTCTCCACCGAAATCGGCGTGTCCTGGGGTATCCAGAATATTGATACGGTGATCTTTGTATTTAACTGCTGTGTTTTTCGCAAGAATCGTAATGCCACGTTCTCTTTCGATATCGTTGGAATCCATCGCTCTTTCCCCTAGTTCGCTGTGCGCGTCCAGAGTATCCGACTGTTTCAGCAGTTCGTCAACCAAGGTAGTCTTTCCGTGGTCAACGTGGGCAATAATTGCAATATTTCTTATATCATCTCGTCTATTCATAAATTTCCTCCAGTTTGTGGTTCTAAATCAATAATTGGCTTATAGTGTTTTCATAACACTTTCATATACTTTCACAAAAAAAACACTTACTCCTGAATACCTAACTCAAGAATAAATGTTTCCCAGATATCCTGTATTGTTGCAGAGAATATTATATCAGTAATTAGAAGACATGTACAACGTTTTTTAAGCGTGAAGCATCTTAATAATGTCTTTGTGTGCATTTTTTGTCGAAAAGACAATGTCATTGTTAGTCAGGAGATCGATCGGTTCATCAGTAAACGTCACTGCAGACATCCCCAGTTCTTCCATAAATACAAGTCCAGGAGCGACATCCCATGGTTTGAGATTAGAAGCCACATAAGCCACTACACTCCCCTTAGCTACCTCTACACTCTCAAGTCCAGCAGATCCTAGCATACGTACTCCCATGCTCGTATTTCCAATCTCACGTATAATTGTTTTATCTTCTCTCATCATCAGTGCAGAACTGGCTGCAATCAGTCCCTCTCTTAGTGAAAGGTCCGCAGGCTCAGCTAACCTTTGACCGTTGCAACTAACACCTTCTCCTTTAGTTGCGCTGTACAATTTGTCACGGGTAATGTCATACACGTAAGCAGCCTGGCCTTCTCCCTCTTCATAAACTGCAAGCATAACGGCGAAGTTTTCCTGCTGCTTGACAAAGTTCAGCGTTCCGTCAATTGGGTCAATAAACCAGATAGTTCCATCCATACTCGAAACTTCATCTCCAAAGCCTTCTTCACCTACAACTTTATCTTCAGGAAAATGCCTGCGGATCTTCTCTACCAGCTGCTCTTCTATCGAGCGGTCCATTTTTGTTACCAGATCATTATCTGCTGTTTTCTGCTCAACGTCTAAATCACTATTTTTCTGTTGTAATATATATGATTTGATTTCTTTCAACCATTGTAGAATCAATGCGTGTCTATTCTCTGATTGGGTCATCATTTTCTCCTCTTCTGTGTCGATTGAATAGGTCTATTGTAATAAAAGTGAAGATAAAATGCAAAATCTTCGGTGACTATGTACAATCGAGTAGGAGGTAAATAATTAATTTATTTACCGTCCTCTCACACCACCGTACGTACGGTTCCGTATACGGCGGTTCAATATCTTAAGTAAGCAGACTCTGCCAGGTCTCGTAGTGGAACTACGT
>NZ_BAAGIQ010000149.1:0-3270 GCF_054658175.1 Alkalibacterium sp. s-m-28 | reverse complement strand
TATTTTACCTTTGCTGGAGACATTTGACAAGAAAAAAAGCAATGTGATCCAGCAGTGTATTCACGTCTGCTGGATCACATTGCCTTTTTCCGCCTCTTTTTTATCGGTATAGAATGCTTTTCTACAGCTTTGTTGTTTGAAGATAGTAAGGAAAAGAAAAAAGATCGACGTCAAAAAAAGGCAATTCATAAAATACTTATGGAAGACTACGATTTCCCAGGGAGTTACCGTTTGGTATGCCAGTATATAGCAGATACACATGAAGAAATACAACATAATAACGCTTATGAACGACTGGAACATCCGCCGGGAGAAGCACAATTGGATTTTGGAAATTATCGGGTGTGTGAAGGTGGGAAACTCAAAGACATCAAGTTACTCGTCTTAGTTCCACCCTATTCAAATCGGTCGTATGTCGCTGCCCTTCCACGTGAGAATAAAGAGTGTTTCCTAGAAGGGTTGAAGCGCATATTTGAACGCATGCGTGTGGTCCCACGGACACTTCGTATTGATAATCTAGCTGCTGGTGTCGTTCGCTCAAGAGGCCGAGGTGTATTTTGCAAGACTTTTCTCCCTACTGCCACACATTTGTACCACTGATGCCAACTTTCTTACCACTGTTTGCCAAAGAATGTACCACCTTTTGCCAGCTTGATGTACCACTAAAGAAATATCCCATAACCCACTGTATGATTGATTTAGAAAAAAGAGAATTTAACTTTGTTGAAAAAGTACCTAAAGAATTAATCCAAGAATGTTATTCAAAGTTAAAATTAATGTATTAAATAAAAGCAGCCGACTGGAAATAAATTCCTTAAGTCTGCTGCTTTTAATGAACGGTTGTCTTCATTAGAAAAAGTGGTTAATAGTGTCACTTATTTTTTTAACTAAATCGGAGTTTAAGTGTGAAATTGGCTTTCCTATAACTCTGAGAGTCGGATCAATACTTCTTATGTGTTGAAGTAATATTGTGCCCTTTACCTTCTCGTTATTTGGAATTGAAACGAAAAATGGTGAAACAGTAAAACGCTCTTCTTTATAATTTTGAGAGTTACTGATAGGAGCGATTAGAACAGTATTCAAATATCGATTGTAAAAGTTGTTACTGACCACTAAACAGGGCCTAGTCTTTTTTGTTTCTGTTCCTTTTGACGGATCTAGATTAACGAGTATGATATCTCCTTGTCTGAGTTTAGCCATTAATCAAAATCCTCAGCTTCTAAATCTTCACCCCAGGTCATTTCTTTATCATCAATAGAGCCATAGGTTACTTGCTGTTCCTCTACTTTTTCCCAAAAAGCTTTCTTTTTATCCACGCTTTTAATAACCACGTCTCCTTGTTCATTAGTATAAAATATAATGTGGTCATGAGACTTAATATCTAATGCGGTTCGAATGGACTTTGGAATAGTTACTTGGTTTTTAGATGTGATTTTTGCAGTAACAGGATTTCTTTCTTTGTAGCTAATCATTTCATTCACTCCCAATTTAATAGATAATTCTTATTATAGCACAAAAGTAAGGAAAAGTAAGGAGTGAGACTTTAGTTTTTGTCTTTTTTTGTTAATGGAATATGTTATGATAAACGAAACAAATAACAGGAGGCATTCACCGTGCTCATACATACAACAGATAAATTTATGTCAGAAATAGAAAAAGCAAAAGGTCACGTCTTGCCGCTCAATCCTACTAATCCAAACGAGAATGCTTGGTTAGTCCATATTGCTATTTTGAATCGAAGAAAAGCGCTAGTACTTGTCCATTTAGAAACGCAGTTAACACTTGTTGCTTGGCCACTTAAAAAAGAAGAATTAAGTAAGATTGAGAACATCATTCACTATGTCAGACAAGCGTATTTTGATTATTTAGGTCTCAATTGGGTCAAGCAGATGGAAATAGAGAAGAAATTTGATAACCGAGATTTGGTATGGACTAAGGGAGAAAACATCGATACACCAGACTATCTGGAAGAAGTCATTAGACCTTTAAGAATGGAAGTGAGAGGGTTTGATGATGAAGAGATTGTCCAGCTGAAATTAATGGAAAAAGTCAATAACCGATTAGTCACTTATACAGATGGAACCGAAGATACACCGTTAAATAAATGGGAATCATTCTTAAGCGATAAAGGATTAGGAGAGAACCTCGTATTCACGCCACCTGTTGCAGAATTAAAGGTAAGCCTTGAATTGGAAACAGAAGAAGATGTCGTGAGGGTTTTACAGGTTCCAATGACTTATACTTTTAATCAGTTGCATCACATACTGCAGAAAGCCTTCATGTGGGACGATTATCATTTGCATCAATTCACTTTTGAAAAACCAAATGGTATGTCTGTCTGTCTAGTAGACGACGATGAATCATTCGGGTATAAACAAAGACAACAAATAATGAAATACGATGAAGAAGTGCAGCTGCTGGAATACATCCGTTCCGGAGATGTCTTTCTGTATGAATATGATTTCGGAGATGATTGGAGACATAGAATTGAAGTGACCCAAATCATTGAAAAGCAGAGTCTTCGAAAAGCGCGTTTAATAGACATGCAAGGGGACCCAGTACCTGAGGATGTCGGAGGAGTAGACGGCTATGCAGAATTTAAACAGGTGATGTCTGATCCATCCGATGAACAGTATGAGCATTTTTCTATGTGGAGTGAACGATTCAGAAGTCGTTTATCCATACACACTTTAAATAGTATTAACTTTAGTTTAGATAGACTTTAAGTTCAATTACTATAATCTGAGCGCACCGCTAATTCAAACCAATAATCCGGCGGGATCAGGAGATGCTACTATCGATAGTTCCGCTGTTTCTAATTGTAGAAAAGCATTCTATACCGATAAAAAAGAGGCGAAAAAAGGCAATGTGATCCAGCAGCGTATTCACGTCTGCTGGATCATATTGCTGTTAACTGGTTGTAATTGCTAAGGTGTGCTTACTTAATTTATAGTAACCATTTTTATCAGTGAATTGATAAATAATTGTTTTATTTCTAGTTGAAATTTTTTGTCTGCAAAAAATGACCGCTTAATTTAAGAAGTTGATGCACTTTTTCAGCTCATTTATGAAGATAACGTACTTATCTTTCTAAGTGAGCTAGGAAAATGTTCCTACTTCTTTAGAAAACTGGGAAACTTAAGAACTCAAGTTTTGCAGTTAAAAAATAGCCTTTGACCCTTGGTGTCATTGACTTGGTACCGATTATTATGCCGCTTTTGATATTTGATTCAGCTGATTTTCTTTTAAAAATGGCTTGAAGAGTTCCGG
>NZ_BAAGIQ010000148.1:0-3274 GCF_054658175.1 Alkalibacterium sp. s-m-28 | reverse complement strand
TGCGTCCGACTTCCTTCAGATTCCGCCTCACGGCGGACACCCTTGTCTTTCGCTAACAGTTCCTACTGCCAAGTCTGTAGTGGACTTTCACCACCAAGTTGTCGCCCATGCCGGGCGCACATGAAAAAGAGAGCACAGTTACTACACTTGTGCTCTCCTTTATTGCCCGCTCCTTTTCATAAAGGTGCTATTACTTTTTCTGTATATTTTTATAATAATGTGACATCCAAGTATCCCAGTTTACGTGCCTCTCTAATCCTCTGCTGGTCTTCCTCGGTTATTTTCAGTAAAGCAGGGTTTTCAAGTATCATTTCATAGCCATATTCCTGTACACCTGACTGTATGATCGCTTTATCTATGCCTGTAACTATAGATAAAATCTTAGCTGGTTTTTTGTCTTTTGCTCGCTCGTCCGTTACTTCAGTAAATAACATCTCTGCTCCTCCTTTCTATACTGCTTCACCTATTTCTTTATATGATTATACCACATATGAAAGCGCTTCAACAAGAAGGATGTAACTGGATTATGTATATTTAATCTAATAAATGTGTAAAAGTTACGGCTTTGATCCAGCTTACTTCTCCGAGTACTGATTTCCAGCTGTAGAGAAGTTTCCTGGTGTTCTGACAAAGAACGTCAGAACTAAACCGAGCAGCGCGAAGACTGATGCCCATAAGAAGGCATGTGTTTCCTGAGACACTGCTGAAAGAAGCAGCGGACCGATGAGCGCAGATATTCCATAAGCCTGATAGAGCAAACCATAGTTCGATCCAAAATAGTATGTGCCGAAATAATCGCTGCACACTGCCGGAAACGTCGCTAGAAATCCGCCGAAACAGCTGACTATAATGCCTAGTATCGCAAAGTAAGTAAACGCATTGAGCTGAAATAAACTAAGCACCGCCATCGATACAGCAGTCAGACCAAACAGGAGAGTAAACACTCTCAATCGTCCGATCAAGTCAGACAGTGCACCCCATCCCAGTCTCCCTAAAGCATTGAATACAGCAGCTACAGCTACTGCATAACCTGCTGTTTTAGGAGACAGGCCGACCAGATCTCTCGCAATATCCTGAGACAAGCCGATAACCAGCAAGCCACTCAGACTTCCTGCAAAGTACATGATCCACAATAAGTAAAATGCCGGGGTCTTCAACATGCCTTTTGTAGTAAAGTCATTTTCGTTGACAAGCACGTGCTTGTTTTCTGACTGTGTTGGAACTTTAAGCATCTGTGCCCCAGTAATCCCTACTAATGCGTAGACCAGGCCTTGAACTAAAAAGGTCTGAGATACCCCAATCGAACTGATCAGTGCGGATAATAAAAAGGTGAACTACCCACCACTTAAATCCTCCGGATTTTGAAGTGGGGGCTTCCTACGAACTCCATTCTTGTCTGCACAGATTTCATGCAGACAGAGGAATCGGATATGGGTAGGCTCAAAAGGCAGTCCCTGCCTCATAGGTTTTCTTTTACTTGGCTAACGCCAAGGAATACTCAGTAGGCTTGATTGTCGCCTAGATATAGACTTGGTTATCATCTATACACAAAGCATACCAAATGAGAACGACATTTACCACTTCAAGCTATCGCTTGACCGAAATTCATCTCCCACTTTCACTGGTGCTTCGCACCCATACGCTTAGAAGTGGGAGACTTCTTTCGGAATTACGTTAAAAATAAACCCGCCCATTCCGAACGCGCCGATGATGATCCCTGTCACCATCCCTTTCTTTCTCGGGTACCACTTCACACCAGTCGACAACGGACAGACGTAGACCATACCGACACCGATACCTCCTACAAGACTGTAGCCTAGATACAAAACTGGCAGGGACCGTGCCTGCGAGGCAATTATCAGACCTGCACTGAAACATATCATTCCGATCGTCCCAACTAGTCGCGGTCCGATTCTGTCCTGCAGTCGCCCAGAAAAAATGGTGACAAATGCGAAAATAAATACGATAAGAGAATAGGCCGTATAAACTTCTGTTCTCTCCCATCCGAAGGCATCGACTAATGGTTGGTTAAACAAACTCCACGTGTAGATCCCTCCAATACATAGCTGCATCATGACACCGCCGAGCAGCACTTTCCATCTTTCTGCAGATTGTTCCATATTCATTCCCCTTTTCAGAAATAGTATAGCAGATTATTAGTTTGGCAATCAAAGCGAATTGACTTATTCTACTCCATATTTAACTATGAATTCCCTTTCACAAGACATGACTGATAATGGTATACTGTTGTTGCATATAGAAAGGTGGAGATTAACTGTGCTGGCAGTCCTTTTACAGTCTTTTCAAATTTTTACTGGTCATACTAGTGGCCTACTTATTCAAACAAGCTAAAATACTGAGATCAACTGACGGAGTAGCCCTGCAGAAAATCATACTTAACCTGACCCTTCCTGCGACGATTGTTGTCGGATTTAACGGGGTTTCAGTAGAACCTATTTTGTTTATCATGATCTCTCTCGGTCTCCTCACGAATATCGCTCTTGTCACCCTGGGTGGCTTTTTATGGCGTAATAAAGAAGCCCCACTTCAGTCCCTGATGATGTTCAGTCAGGCTGGATACAATATTGGCAACTTTACTATCCCTTTTGTCCAGGGGTTTTTCCCGGCAGCCATTCCTTATATAGGTAGCTTTGACATGGGAAATGCACTCATGCTGTTCGGCGGATCCCCAATGATCGTCGATAAAATGACCGGACAGAATCACTCGAACGATGGTTATATCAGAAGGATCTTGAGGTTGTTCCGATCCCCTTCTTTCACTACTTATATTGTCATGTTTCTTCTTGCACTTATCGGTATTGTTCTGACAGAAGAAATGCTGTCAGTTTTCAGACTCTTTTCAAGCGGGAATGCTTTCTTGTCCATGTTCATGGTCGGCTTGTATCTAGAAATACGCATCGACTCAGTATCGTTCAAGCGAGTCAGACAGCTCCTGGCTACCCGGTATATTATCGGTAGCCTAGTCGCCGCTATATTTTTCCTGGTCCTGCCACTGCCAGAATTGGTCCGTATCTCATTAGTACTCGTTGCTTTGGCACCGATCGGAACAGTTTCTACTATTAATATGATAATTTACGGCAATAAGCGGTCCTTAGCCAGTTTTCTGTCCTCAGTAAGCATCATCATCTCCTCGTATAATAAGTTTGTAGTTAAGAATTGTTCTTAACTTAGTTGATTGATTAACTGTTTGAAAGAATGGAGCTTTCTCCCCCATGGGGGAGAAAAATTTCAAAAAGTCGCTTTTGATGATCCA
>NZ_BAAGIQ010000147.1:0-3276 GCF_054658175.1 Alkalibacterium sp. s-m-28 | reverse complement strand
TGCGTCCGACTTCCTTCAGATTCCACCTCACGGTGGACACCCTTGTCATTCACTAACAGTTCCTACTGCAAAGCCTGTAGTGGACTTTCACCACCAAGTTGTCGCCCATGCCGGGCGCACCAAAAAAAAGCCTCGAGAATATCCTTCCCGAGGCTTTTTTAGTGTGTTATTTAGAAGAAACAGAACCGATTTCTGCGCCTTTTTGGGTTTCTCCAGTAGTTGACAGGTCATAATCTCCTACTTGATCCATGTTGGTGAAAACGATGATGACTGTGTTTTCTTTACCGGCAGCTTTCAGGCCTTCAAGGTCTACTGTAGAAATTTTAGTTTCCGGTGTAACCGTGTCGCCTTCTTTGACTAAAGTGTCAAATGGTCCGCCTTCAAGTTCTACAGTGTCGATACCGATGTGAATCAGAACTTCTATGCCGTTATCCAGCTCAAGTCCAACTGCGTGCTGAGTCGGAAAGACACTGACAACCTTACCTGAAGCTGGTGAATAGATGTCGCCATCGCTTGGTACAACACCAAACCCGTCTCCCATCATTTTCTGTGAAAAGACCGGATCATCCACTTCATCGATTGGAATAACTTTTCCATTAACAGGGTTGCTTAATACGACTTTCGTTTCTTTAGGTTCATTCCCTTTTCCTTTTAAAAAGTCAAATACTCCCATATTTCTCCCTACTTTCTTAATATTTTGTGCTGACAGTATACATAATTTCCTATACGTATTCTATAAATAATAGTAACACATCCTAGTGTAAACAAAAACTAAAAAGATTTTGTGATGAATTCTTCATATTCTTATGGTTTTTTAACGCCTGTTTTTGTTAAGATGGAAGAGTTGAATTTAACTAAAAGGAGATATGACTGTGTTATTAGAATTAATAAAGTCCATCATACTGGGCGTAGTACAAGGAATTACAGAATGGCTCCCTGTCAGCAGCACCGGACACATGATCCTGGTAGACGAGTTTCTCATACTTAATACTACTGACGAATTCAAGGAAATGTTCCTTGTAGTCATTCAGCTGGCTTCCATTATGGCGGTAGTTCTGCTTTATTTCAAAAAACTTAACCCCTTTGACTCAGGTAAAAATGATCTGCAGAAAAAAGAAACCTGGCATATTTGGTACAAAGTACTTATCGGTATCATTCCTGCAGGAGTATTCGGCATACTGTTTGAAGATGCCATCCATGACCTTTTCTATAACTGGATTACAGTAGCAGTAGCCCTCATCATCTATGGGGTCGCATTTATCGTAATAGAGAAACGTAATGAAGGAAATATTCCAACTATAGCAACTTGGGAAGATTTAAATTATAAAGTCGCCCTCATGATTGGTTTCTTTCAGGTGCTTGCTCTGATTCCAGGTACATCCCGTTCAGGTGCAACTATTGTCGGGGCCATCCTTATTGGAACAGCCCGTCCGATTGCTGCTGAATATTCTTTCTTCCTGTCCATACCCGTGATGATGGGTGCAAGTCTGATCAAACTGCTGGGTTTCGGCTTTACTTTCACATTAGAAGAATTGCTCATTCTGATCGTCGGCTGTATTGTATCTTTCCTGGTATCAATCTTTGCAATCAAATTCCTAATGAACTATATCCGTCGAAATGACTTCAGCTCATTCGGCTGGTACAGGATAGCTGTAGGTTTCGTCGTCATCGGATACTTCTGGCTGATTGGGTAAATCATTTAGTTCTGTTCCTTTTTTCTTGCGATACGAGGACACATATGCCATAATGACTTTGAAAGATAATTGAATATCTCTTTCACTAGGGGAGCCGCTGACGGCTGAGAAAAGCAATGCTTTGACCCTTGGAACCTGATCTGGTTAACTCCAGCGTAGGGAAGTGGAGCTTAGATCATTATGTATGGAGTGTTTTAAACGACTCTCCAACGTTCATCATGACTTTTAAGTTATGCCGCCCTGCAGATTAGCAGAGCGGCTTTTTTTGCAGTCAGATAACTTTAATATATTGATGAAGTTAAATGCGTAGATCCATTCCCATTCTTCTCGCGCCCTTCACTTCCTGTATCAGTCCGCTTTTCTCAGTCGGTGTTCTTCTTGTTCGTCTTGTTCTTTTGGTTCGTCTGCCCGTCAGCTATAGTTCTTTTAAGCAGAGACCATAAAGTCCGCAAATTGTAATTACCATACTACTGGAGGCTAAACCATGTCATTTACCGAAGAATTAAGGCAAGAAGCTGATTCAATATTCCAGTCTATTTTCAGACATCCATTCGTACAAGGAATAGGATCTGGAAAGCTTGAAGCTGAACAGCTTATACACTATGTCAAACAGGATTTTGAATACTTAAATACCTTTAATCAAGTATACGGTATAGCTATTTCAAAAAGTGTACTTAGAGAAGATATGGCAGTTTTTAACAATCAGATCACTTTTATTCTGGATGCTGAAGTACATCCTCACACTAATTTCTGTCAGGTAGCTGGTGTCAGATACGAAGATTTGCAATACGAACCTCTAGCACCGTCTGCCCATCATTACACCCGTCACATGCTTGATGTCGCCCAGCGAGGAAGTTTTGGAGAGATCCTCGCTGTTCTGCTCCCTTGTCCGTGGACGTATCTGGAAATCGCTCATTACCTTAAAGAGAATTTTTCTATAGATGAGGCTCATCCTTTTGCTGAATGGATTTCCTTCTATGCAAAAAATGAAGTGGATACGATTATCAATACATTCAGAACACGTCTTGATGCTTATGCCGAAACAGCTTCTGACACTGAGAAAGCCATCATGAAGGAAGCTTTTGTCAAAAGCTGTCAGCTGGAATGGATGTTCTGGAATATGGCATATGAGATTGAAAAGTGGCCGGTCTGAGTGATCGTTATTATGCGGTGTTCTGAGTGAGGAGACTGGTGGAATTGAGTCGGTCAGCTAGATACGCCTTACTCGAGGTCGAGATTGTAAGTGAGTGTGTTCTAAGACTCATCATACAGCCTACTCATCCAATCCAAAAGCTAAAATGTCCAGACCCATACACTAAATTTCTAATTTGAGTATAGAAAAAGCCGTCAAATCGAGTGGAAATTTCCCTGACTCGATTTGACGGCTTTTATTTTGACTAATCAGCATATGATGAAACAAACCTAGAATTCTTCATATCACTGAATAAGGGATCCTTTTAACGTAATTCCGAAAGAAGTCTCCCACTTCTAAGCGTATGGGTGCGAAGCACCAGTGAAAGTGGGAGATGAATTTCGGTCAAGCGATAGCTTGAAGTGGTTAATCTGTCCTTTTTGTTGTATA
>NZ_BAAGIQ010000146.1:0-3282 GCF_054658175.1 Alkalibacterium sp. s-m-28 | reverse complement strand
ATCCGCTGGTCTAAACTGACAAACGTGCTGGAATAAACAGATTCTGTCGCTTAATTGCCTCATTTTCTTAAATAAAACTGCCGGAATAAAGTGACATTTACTGGCTGGATTATTTTGCTTTTCTACACATCAGGGCCTCGTTTTTCTAATGTTCTTGTCATTTTCTTGATGATTTCATGTTCATTTTCAACTGAATCTGTCAAATTAACTAACGTTGAATTGATAGAGATAATTGAAGAACAAGCAGAGCTCATTAAGAGTCTGTCGAACACAATCGCTAGAATGCTACTTCAGCACTCAGAGCAAGAAAGCTTAATAGAAGAATTAATGGAAAACAACTGAGAGCAGACCTTGCGCTTGCTCTTTTCTATACACAAACATAAGAAGGAAGGGGTACAAGTTGTTGATTTTAGAACTAAACGACATTACACACCAAATCTATTCTATTTACCAGAATGGTTTTATTCACGCGCTTATCTTGTGCGTATTTTTTGATATTTTCACGGGGACATTAAAATCTTTTAAAACAAAAGAAACGAGCTCCAGTGTCAGTCTTTTTGGTATTGCAAAACATGCATTAGTGGTTTTACTGATATTCGTATTGAATGTTTATCTCCCACTATTCGGATTCCAAACTTACGCTCACGGGTTTACATTATGGATGGTAGTCACATATCTAATCTCAATTGCAGAAAATTGGGCGACTCTTGGTTTACCTTTACCTGCTGCAGTTAAGAATACTTTGATTAAGCTGAAAGAACATACAGAAAACAGGATACACATTGACGCAGATGTAATGAAGGTTGAAGAAAAAGAAAAACCTATTATTAAGGAGGAAGAATAATGAGTAAAAAAGGAATTATCGATCCAGGACACGGTGGAACAGATCCGGGCGCTACAGGTTTTGGGATTCGTGAAAAAGATTGGTGTCTACGTATCAGCTTGTATCAGCATAAAAGATTGCGTGAGCTGGGCGCTGATGTCGATCTAACCAGGGACAAAGATGTTACGCTCGATTCTGTTGCCCGTACGAATAAGATTAGGGGGAAATACGACTTCTGTATTTCTAACCACTGGAACGCATTTAATGGAAAAGCCAGAGGTGTAGAGACGATTTATCCTATTAGAGTTACTGACCGTTTTGCACGAAACATAGCCAATAGTTTAGTCAATGTGTCTAAGCTGCCACTAAGACGAGTGTTCAATCGTCGAAATAGTGCTGGAACTGACTGGTACTTCATGCACCGTTTGACAGGCAATGTAGAGACAATTATCATCGAGTATGCATTCATGGATCACAGAGCAGACCATGATTGGTATCTCAATGATCAAAACTTCTATAAAGCAGCTGAATCAGTTGTTGAAGAGATTTGTAAATATATCGGCATTCAGTATAGAGGACCTAAATCATCTGATCAGCCTAAAGTGGATTTGCCAATTGTATCCGGTACTTTATTCCGTGTTCAAGTTGGAGCTTTTGGTAAACTGGAGAATGCCGAGAGACTTCAAGAAAGACTTGAAGCTGCAGACATTGACACCTACTTGATACAGGATCAAGGGCTCTTTAAAGTTCAAGTAGGAGCTTACAGAAAAAAAGAGAATGCAGAAGCTCAAGCTAAGCGAGTAGAAGCTAAAGGGTTTGATACTTTCATTACTACGGCTTCTGGAACACCAGCACATGGAACTAAAGATGAGCCGACTCAGCCTGCTGCAGTAGTGACTCCTTCTACATCAGTGAGCCGGTCAGTAAATGCTGGAGATAAAGTCATTCTTAACAATTCAGCTAATCGATATGCAACAGGTCAAACTATTCCGGCATCGGTTAAGAACAGGACCTATACAGTCATGCAAACTAGACCAGGTCAAGTCTTGCTACAGGAGATTATGAGTTGGGTACACGTGGCGGATGTTAGATTATCCAGTGCTGCATCTGCAATTGAATCTGGAGACAGAGTAACACTCAACAGTAACGCCAGCAGATACGCAACTGGAGAAAAAATTCCAGCTAGTCGAAAAGGACAGAGGTATACTGTACTGCAGACCAGAAGCGGACAAGTATTACTCAGAGAAATATTGAGCTGGGTCCATACTAGAGATGTAACTAAGCTATAAAAATCGAGTTATATAGATACCTCCAGGAGAAATTGAGTAAGCAAAATCAATTCTCTTTTGAACTATTCGAAAAATACAAAAAGTTAAAAGCGTAGAAGTGAGTCTATACAATAGAAGAAACAGAAAAAGAGAGCAGTTATTAGCTGCTCTCTTTAGGTCTACTATATTATTTCTGAATTATTTCTGAGTTAAAACTCAAAACCCGCTATGTAATCAGTCTCGTTAGAGAGATTTTACGTTTCGGGAGGGATTCGAACCCCCGACCGTTCGCTTAGAAGGCGAATGCTCTATCCAGCTGAGCTACCGAAACTTTTTCAACAACAGAATTTATTATATAACCTTTAGGAATAAAAGTCAACAGGAAAAAGCAAACTTTCAAGTAGTTAAAATTGGTTAGTTGATTCCTCCTTTGGTAAAATGAGTTTACACATTGTTTAGAGGAGGATAACTAATGAAGTTTGTCACAGCCCAGCAAAGTCTTGAGGCGTTTGCCACTGAAGTAGAGAATCTGATTCAAAGTGGTGCTTATCATGCAAATGCCCTTCTAGTCGTATCTCTTGAGGAACATGTTTCTGAAGTTAAATCCATGGTGCCGATTGAAATTGAATCGGTCAAAGAGGAGGACTTCAAAAATAGCCACCCGCTTGACGGACATGGTCTTGATGAGAAGGAAGTTAGCTTATATGATGATATATTGAAAAGAGGAGGATATGTCTTGTTTGAAAAAGATAAATAAAAAAAAGAAGTAGTGAAGGAAGAGGGTAACAAAGAGGAAGATATCGGACTCCATGCACCTGGATTTGGTGTGGACCTGGAAGAACCAGATTCAGATGAAACGAATCACGAAGATAATTTCAATCCGGAAAACCCTAATCCACAGGGAGATAAACAGTAAATGGATGTAAGGAAGCCAGTGGGGGCTGGGAAAAAACTCCCCTAAAATGAATACATCCCTCGACCGATTTTGAGAAAAAATGGTCGAGGGATGTTTCTTTTTTAAAGACAAAATGAGCCCCACCGGCTATAATTGAAGTACCAACAGCAATTATAGGAGGGGCTCACTTTGTATCAAAATTATACCACAATGGAAACTGCTTTAACACTACAATTAGACTTCACTATTCCCGAGGATCACGAAGCACGTCTTATCAGTCGTTTCGTTGATTCTAT
>NZ_BAAGIQ010000145.1:0-3302 GCF_054658175.1 Alkalibacterium sp. s-m-28 | reverse complement strand
TTTCTAGACCATCAAACCAAAACCTGTTTGACGAGATAAATCCAATAGTGCTGTAAAAACCAATCAATTGTATGCTCATTTAAGAGCTATTCCCCCAATTATTCCTTGGAGTTTCCTAGTTCACTCACTTCTTGTAATGCCTGCATACGATTTTCCCCAAAAGCTCTGATAATAAGTAACCCAATCACTTACTTCTTTCAACGGTATAGGATTAAGTTGATAGTGAGTCTCTCGCCCCACCTTAGACTTTTTAACTAGATCAGCCTCCCATAGAATGGTCAGATGCTTTGTGACAGCTGTTCTTCCCATATCAAAGTGCACTGTCAGCTTATATAGAGGGACAGCTTCGGATTCTGACAGTATGTGTATTAATTCTCTTCTAGTCGGATCAGCAATAGCTTCAAACACATTCCTGCTTTTCATTTTATCTGTCATAGTATCCTCCTTCTTAAATGAGACACCAAAAAGTGTCTTATGATCATCCGAATTATACGACACCTTTTAGTGTCCTGTCAAGCGGTACTTCTCACTAATTTGTGTCCTGTTATTATGTGATATTCTTGTTTAATACAGCAATAATAGTATACTTAATATAAATTGAGTAAGGAGCGGATACTATGTCAGAATACGATGTTCCAAAAGTTTGGGAATGGAATAAAGATGAAAAGAATCAGTTCGGGAATCAGCCGGTCGCAGGAAGTCGCTTTGAACAGACACTTCCCGTCGGAGAGGCACCCTTACAAGTTTACTCATTGGGCACACCTAACGGACAGAAAGTTGCGATCATGCTGGAAGAACTGAAAGATGCCGGTGCTCAATGTGCCGATTATGACCTATACTTAATTAATATTGGTGAAGGTGATCAGTTCGGAAGTGACTTTGTCGCAATCAATCCCAATTCCAAAATACCAGCCATGATGGACTACTCTTTGGATAAGCCCCTGCGTGTGTTTGAGTCTGTCAATATCCTATTATATCTTGCGGAAAAATACGGACAGTTTATGCCGGATGATCTAGCCGAAAAAACAGAACTGATGAACTGGCTGTTTTGGCAGACAGGAGCAGCCCCTTATGTCGGCGGTGGATTCGGACATTTCTATCACTACGCGCCAACTAAACAGGAGTACCCGATCAATCGCTTTACGATGGAAACGAAACGTCAGCTTGACTTGCTCGACAGACATTTGGCTGATAAGGATTACATCAATGGGGACACCTATTCCATTGCAGATATGGCAATCTGGCCTTGGTACGGCCGTCTGATCCAGGGCAAACTGTACGGTAATGCAGCAGAATTCCTGAAAGCAGATGACTACACTCACTTGAAAGAATGGGCAGATCGTATTGGCGAAAGACCAGCAGTCAAACGTGCGCTTGATTTGGATTACAAAGCTATTAAATAACATCTCAGATAAATAGAACCCCTCGAGCAGACGACTTTATGGTCAAGTCTGCTCGAGGGGTTTTTGAAGATTCTTCTTAAAGATTTTATCTTATCCGATGGACTCTCTCCTTTTTCATGTATTAATTAGTATAAGCGCGATGATGGTCATGGCAATCGCCAGCTGATTCTTGGCTGCAATCTTTTCTTTATATATAAGTAAGCCACCCAAATTGATCAGGACAATGCTTCCCGCACTGTACATTGGAAAGGCCACTGAAGTTTTCACAGTTCCCAGAGACATGATCAAGAAGTAGGAAGAAAACAAATTAGGAATGCCGACCGCAAAACCAATCAGAATGTCCTTATATGTCGCTTTCCCCTTAATATGTAGGATATAAGTCACACTGATGATAAAAGCGACGAAAAATACAGCAAAGAGAAATATATCCTTATACTCATTTAAAGCATACTGTTGATAGATTTTATTGAAGAATTCTGCCATACCTCCAAATAAGAATAGAAGCAGTAAAGCCGGCTTAAAATCAAGTGTCTTGATGGAACGCTTAGATAAATTGACCACAACGATTGCGACGAGTGATATCAGAATCCCGATCCACTGAACCGCTGTAGGATATTCCCTCCAGATGAGAATAGAAAAGATCATAGGAATCAGTATGCCCAGCTTTGCTATCGTACCGGATATCCCCACCCCATTGTCCTTTACGCTCTTCTGATAGTAGACAAAGGACAAGAAAAAGAATAGCCCGGCTATACTCCCTACAAGTATCCCCCATATTACACTTGCATAAGGAGAAAAAAGATTCGACTCATTGCCTGACAGTATGGACACCTCGTCAATAAAAGCCCCTTCCCTGTTCACACCAGATAAGAGTCTCTGGTACATGATCATGACCAGACTCGTGACACTGGCAAAAAAATAATTGGCACTTGTAATGACATATCTGTTCGTTAACGTATTTTCAGTGTATTTGAATATAAGTGCAATAGCTGCACTACATATGATTGCTAAGGATAAATAACCCATAGTTCCCCCTGAGACTCGTTTTTCAATTTATAATAGTTTAGTGCTATTTTTAAGTATAACACTTGAGGGATCTCTTCTATCAGAACTTTTCCAAGAAGCAGACAATAAATATTAGTCATTGGTATAGCTTTATAATGGGAAAAAGATTATTATCAAGTCATCGGAAAATAACCGACAATGTTTGTAAATTCTAAAAAGAAGGTGTTCAATGAAAACCGAGTTAAGATATACTCTATGGATATTGTTTAATCTGATTATAGCTTTCGGTTACATATTTTTGTTTCTCCGTTATGACAATGCTCTTTCTGATGTACTGCTGTTCTATCTTTTGATACACCCACTATTCAGTTTAATTATCAGTATATATGCTTTCAAAAAGATCAAGACTGAGAACAGGTCTTTTAAACCTGCTGGAAAACTATTAATTATCAGTTTGTTAGTGATCAGTTCATATGTAAACTACTCCTACTTTTTCTCTGACAAGATGGGGACAATGACGACGACATACAGCATTATAGACAAGTCAACTGATCAGGATAGTAACCAGATAACAGTATTCGATAGGTCATTTAATACTGAATTGCACTAGTGTTGCATAAAACTTAGAATAAATGATTTTCATACATTGTTACTTTCATCACAAGTAATTTTCGTTAAAATTTCCAAAAAAGTCAATTGCTGGCGCAAGGGATGACTTTTTCCAGAAATTTTTAGGGTTATTCAGTTGTGGATTAGTCCATTTGTACTCTCTTTCACTTAACCAGGGGCGAACGATTCTTTGAAATACGCAAACGGTTCATACTGTAACGCTCTGATTTGTCTCAAAACAGTGAAGAGGCTTGATTTCAAGCGTAATTCCAGTTTCATCAGTAA
>NZ_BAAGIQ010000144.1:0-3309 GCF_054658175.1 Alkalibacterium sp. s-m-28 | reverse complement strand
ACCCTTGTGACCTTAACTGAAACCATTCAAGTGTTTGTCAAGGGCAAATGCGGCTCCGATTGGTATAGTCAGTGGGCCTTCACCACCTTTAATTTTTAGTTTTCATAAAAAATTTGACAGTTCCATTTAATTCTTATATATACTATTGTCCTTTTATTCAAATACTCATCAAAAAAGACCACAAAGAAAATCATCTCTGTGGTCTTTCCTCTTAATTAAAATAGTATCTGGTCATTTCCAGGGCGTTTGTCTTCATTATCTGATCAGCATATTCATTGAGTACATCTGAGGATATCGTACTCTTCTCTCCATACTCCAGAGCTACGGCCAGCTCCTCTTCACTCGTTTTTTCATTCATTTCTTCAATAAAGAAAATTAAGTGGAGATAATACTGTCCTTTGTACGTGAACAAGTTTGATGCACCGCTTTCCATATGAAAAGATTGGGCTAACTGTATCATCTGTTCGAAATTGTTCAACACAACAATTGCCTCTTTAGTCTCATTATCATCCAGACTGTACTCTTCCACTTCGTCTGTAAGTTCATGATCACTCTCGTCCGGATGACTGTCAAACGCTGCATCACCCAGTCCAGTGAGCTGGTTCATCTCTTCCTTGAAATTAGCTCCCTTACTGATGAATAGTTCAAGACCATTGTTGTTCGGCATGACTTGGAATGTAACTGCTTCTGATTCCTGGAATTCCTCATCAATATCAACTTCTTCCAATATACTGTAGAAGAATTTTTCGATTTGCTTCTGATTTCCTAACAGGTCCAGGAATGTAATCCCACGTTCTTCTAAATCTGTATTTTCGATGACCACTCGTATAGTATCTTCATTGATATGTTCAATTTCCATTATCCCGCACCTCGCAATTCTGTGGAGAACAGGTCCTCCATCTGGGATGATAAATCATTCTTTTGTATACAAAAACAGTCCAGATCGACTGCACTTAGATTATTATACAAAAGCTAGCCTGCAAATACAAGCTATGACGATTACATTGTACTTTTTTGTTCTCATAAGGTCAAAAAGAACCGACCCACTGTCGATTCTTTTTTAGTCGTTAATATGCTGTTCTTATACTTGAGATAGAGCTACAAGTTTCTGAGCCTTTTCAAGTTCCATTGCTCTTACTTCTCGAGGAACAAATTGACGGATTTCATCTTCATTGTACCCAATCTGAAGTCTTCGGTCATCAATGATGATCGGTCTTCTAATCAATGTCGGATTCTCCTGAATGACTTCGAACAGTTCTTTTAAAGATAATTCATCAAGATCAATATCCAGTTCTTTAAATGCTTTGGAACGAGTGGAAATAATATCTTCCGTTCCATCTTCTGTCAGTCTCATAATTGCTTTTATCTCTTCAATTTTTAAAGGTTCGTGAGCCATATTCTTCTCGTAGTAAGGGATGTCGTACTCCTCAAGCCATGCCTTTGCTTTTCTGCATGATGTGCAACTTGGTGTTGTAAATAATGTGACCATTATGTATTTCTCCCTTCATGTCTAATGTTTCTTTTAGATGATTGTCATCTTCTACACTTAATACTATAGAGTAATTGCGAACAGTTGTAAACCCTATTTGTCATTTTTTTGACTTATTTCTTCGTTTTATTATACATAGTTCTTAAAAAAAGTTTATATATAGAGGTTTTAAAGAATTTGATATATGAATATCTGCGAACTCAGATTATAACTTTTATAATCTAGAGTGTCGTTAAGACACAAAAAGCTCCAACCCAGTATTAAAACTGAGCTGGAGCTTTACCTAGAGAACTGGTCTTAGTATAAAAGATCAACAAGTTCTTCAATATCTACATTTCCAAAATAGGTTTGAGTGTCGATATCCTTTAATGCATGAGTAATGGCTTCTCGGGTATATGGAACACCTTGCAAGTCTTTTTCAACATCTTCTATTTCGCCCATACCAAAGAAATCACCGAAAATACGAATATCCTCTATTTTTCCTTTTCTTACATTCATTTTAACTTCTACTGTTCCTACAGACAGACGTTCACTTCTTTCCATATCAAAGGATGGAGATTTTCCGTAATTCCATTCCCAATTTGCTGTATACTGTTCAGCGAACGCTTCTATCTTGACCCAATCCTCATCTGTCAGAACATACTCTTTAATGTCTTCAGACTTATCAGTATCAAAAATATAAAGCAGCAGCTTGTCTCTGAAGTCTTTTGCATTCATAAACTGATAAGAATCATCCAGATAAGGTTTGATGTTTGTTACTCTGCTTCTGATGGATTTGATCCCTTTAGATTCCAGTTTATGTTTTTTAGGTTTAAGAGCCTTGACGACTGCTTCGATTTCAGAATCAAACATTAATGTGCCGTGAGCAGTCAAGCGGTTGTTTTTAGCATACATGGCATTGCCTGAGAATTTTTTACCATCAATGACCAGATCATTTCTCCCACGAAGTTCTGCCCCTTCTACCCCCATCTGATGAAGCGCATCAATGACTGGAGAAGTAAATTTCTTGAAGTCTCTGAAGGAGTTCCCATCATCTTTAGTCAGAAAACAAAAGTTCAGTACACCCATATCATGATAGACAGCTCCTCCGCCAGAGAAGCGACGAACGACTGTCACATTGTTTTCGTCTACATATGTCGTGTTTACTTCTTCATATGTGTTCTGGTTTCTCCCGACAATAATCGAATTATCATTAATATAGAATAGCAGAATCGGCTCATCAAGCTCTACTTCATTCAATAGGTAATATTCAATTGCCAGGTTGATTCTTGGATCGTGAATTTCTTTTCCATTTCTCTGGTTCTTTACATAATACATATACAGTTCTCCTCGCATAATAAGTTTGAAGATAAGAATTTTACTTATCTTCCTTGGTTGTTTTCTTAGTGTGTTAGAGGCTTCTCCCCCCATGGGAGAGAAAAATTCGAAATTGTCGACCCTCTTGTCCACTTTTGATCTTTGATAATTTCTTTGATAATTTAAAAATATCCATAGAAAAATAATTTATTTAGGACGACTATTCGACAAAAAAAGCTGAACGTATTTTTGGGTATGTGGCGATTTAGTTGAGTACGGCTTATTTACCGAATATTACTGAAATCTTTTAAACTTTATTCTTTACTTACCACTATAATGCTTAAATACTCAAGTTTCGCACCCTAATAAATGCTTCACAATCCTATCGGATTAACCCTCACCAAAGAAATTACGCAGCAATTTGTTCTTGGTTTGACTGATTTCCAATCAAAATTTCTTTGAATGCCGCCGGTAATGTGTCGATTAATTGATCGAGCAACGCCGTTACTTGTTGTTCGGATAAT
>NZ_BAAGIQ010000143.1:0-3317 GCF_054658175.1 Alkalibacterium sp. s-m-28 | reverse complement strand
ACCCTTGTGACCTTAACTGAAACCATTCAAGTGTTTGTCAAGGGCAAATGCGGCTCCGATTGGTATAGTCAGTGGGCCTTCACCACCTTTAATTTTTAGTTTTCATAAAAAATTTGACAGTTCCTTTTTGCAGATAAAAACGGCCTCCAGATTGTGTCCGGAAGCCGCATACTAAACCATTATCAGAATAAAGAGTAAACACTCGTGCTGCTTATTGTAATTATACATTTGCCTGTCAATGCAGGCCAAATGATCATACATCTACTCTTCGTCTGGGTTTTAGCACTAAATGACGTAGATTCGCGAGGAATCAGCTATCTTATGCAAGACCTTAATCCGATCATGCCTGTTCTACCCATTGGCTTCTCTCGAAGTTTTTGGGCAATAGCCTGTGTTCATTTAGGAGCCTCTCCTAACAAGTATTTGATTTACCGTTTTTCAGTTTATATAATAGTTTACTCTGTGTCAAAGAAAAAAAGCACTTTTTACATTTCTGTCACATTTTTAATGAGTAGACTGTTAGTTTATTACAATGACTTCAGAAGCTTTTCCACTTCATTGTCTTCTACTTGAGGGAAATGATCATAGTAGGCCCCGACCGCCCCCAGAAAATAATCCGGTACCTCAACGGCTACCACCTGATCGACTGCTTTTTTCAGCGTTCTATAGGTGTCCATAGGAATAACAGGCACAGCGATGATTATCTTCTCTGCGCCCTGATCTATTACTGCATTGATCGCTGCTTTCATTGTGAGTCCAGTAGCGATCCCATCGTCTACAATAATCACTGGACGGCCCTTTACCGCTTTAGTTTCCAGCCACTTTGCATACATCTGCCGTCGGTTTGTCATCTGTTTTCTCAATACCTTTACTTCTCTTTCAAGCCAGTCATCTTCGATCCGGTCTGTTTCCATTCGATTCAGCAGCGGGTCGCCACTTTCTGAAACTGCACCGATCGCGTATTCTGGCTGATACGGATGTCCGATCTTTTTCGACAGCAAAACGTCGAAGTCCAGCTGATGTGTGCGGGCAATTTCTAAACCTAAGGGTACCCCGCCTCTTGGAAGAGCGAGCACGACTGCATTCTTCACATCTTTCTGATTGAGCTTTTCGGCCAGTTGTCTGCCTGCATCCTGTCGGTTATGAAAAAGAATAAAATCCTCTCCTATCTTTTTTTCTTGAGAGAGTGGCTATTTCTTCTAATTCTGTCTTTTACCCAACGTTTCATTCACCTGTGGCCTTTCATTCTTTACACATCGATTATAGCATATTATCTCATCAGGTCCATTCATAGCCCTTTTCTATCCGAACGATGAGGTTTTCAAATCTCTCGAGGGATTCTCTTTTCAAAAAAGTAAAGTTTGTTCTATAATGAGTAGAGAGAATTCAACATTATTTATTTGTCAGGGAGGAATGCACTATGTCATTTATTAAAGGCGCATTAATCGGAGCAGCTCTAGGATTACTGTTTGCTCCTAAAAGCGGGAAAGAAACACGTGACGATATCGCTCGTCGATTCGATGATTCGAAAAAACAGGCTAGTGAATACGCAGATAAAGCGAAAGTGAAATCTGGAGAACTGGCTCAAACTACGGGCGAAGCAACTGAAAACATCAAGCTGACTATTTCCAAGACAGCTCAGGAACTTCGTGAGCAGCTTCATCATGCTTCTGAAGAAATCAGAAAAGAAGCGATGGACCTGAAAGACGAAGTTAAAGTAACTACTGAAGAAGCTGCAGAAGAAGTATCTGCAGAAGTCGATCAGGCTACTGAAGATCTGAATAAGGATCATGACCATGGATCTAAAATTCCAGGCGAACCTGGCTAGGTCTTTTACTCAATAGTCTGAAATAGATGAGCGAACTTAACAAGCCGGTACCAGCAGGACTTCCTGTTGGTACTGGCTTGTTTTTTCTGTCTTTTCTTGTGCATTTCATGAAGAGTTTACTCATTAGAGGCTATATATAAAATCTTACGCTATCTGTTCACCCTAATTTATCGCTGAACCGCCGTTAGACTGTTTTACTTAAAGTTAATTGGATCAAAGGTGTTCTGATCTATAAGTAGACCTCGTCTACTTATACCTTATTCAATGATTTTTCTCTGAATTACCGCTAAACCGTCTCCACTTGCATATTATTATATTTTTTCGCCCCAAACTGTCACTAGACTGCTTCTAGCTATACCTTATTTTGTGATTTCGCTCCGAACTATCATTAAAACGCCGCTAATTATACATTATTCCCTAACGCCACTATTAAACTAGTACTAACTCCCCAGCTACTTACACCTTATTTATGACTTTAGACTCTGAACTACAAGTAGCTCTCCCAAGATCCTTCAAAGTCACTAAAGGAATTGCCAGCTCATCGAATCCAGGAAATAAATCTGCTAAATCACACTGAATTTTTCTAGAAAAACTATTTACAGTTATCAGTTGACACTTCAATCGATTTGAGTTACTATACAAAGGTAAGTAATACGAATTAGAGATAATCTACTTCGAAACACCAACTAAAAAGGAGCACATACACATGTCAGTTAAACTATCTATAATTTATTACAGCTCAACAGGTACAAACTATCAACTTGCTCAGTGGGCGAAAGCTGCTGCAGAAGCTAAAGGAGCAGAAGTAAGACTAGTCAAAGCATCTGAAACTGCGCCAATGGAAGCCATTGAATCAAACCCTGCATGGAAAGAGCATTACGAAGCGACTAAAGATGTTCCTGAAGCAACTTCAGATGACATCACTTGGGCAGATGCGCTTTTATTCAGCGTTCCTTCACGTTTTGGAACAATGCCATCTCAGATGAAACAATACATCGATTCACAAGGTGGACTGTGGGCAACTGGACAGACAATCAATAAAGTTGTCAGTGCCATGTCTTCTGCTCAGAACCCTCACGGTGGACAGGAAGCAACCATCCTTTCACTATACACTTCAATGATGCACTGGGGCGCAATCATTGCGGCTCCTGGTTACTCTGATCCAGTATTATTTGGAGCTGGCGGAAATCCTTACGGTACATCTGTCACTGTAAGTGGTGAAGGTGAAATGCAGGAAGACGTCAAAGGCGCCGTTGAGCACCAGGTCAACCGTACTCTTGATATCACTTCAATGGTCGTTAACGGCTCAAACTAATTCAATCTATTCAAAAAGATCAGCTTCCCGACAGGGGAATGCTGATCTTTTTCGTGCGCCCGGCATGGGCGACAACTTGGTGGTGAAAGTCCACTACAGACTTGGCAGTAGGAACTGTTAGCGAAAGTCAAGGGTGTCCGCCGTGAGGCGGAATCTGAAGGAAGACGGACGCAA
>NZ_BAAGIQ010000142.1:0-3321 GCF_054658175.1 Alkalibacterium sp. s-m-28 | reverse complement strand
CCAAAAGTCAAGTAATAAGCATAAAAATGTGAAAAAATTTAAAAAAAGAAAATAAGTGGAGGGAAAACTCAAAAGAGAAAACCCTAAATCCACTTATATAGAGCATCTATAGTTTCCTAGGTGTCTCGACTATTATAAGGAGGAAGCACTATGGGGTCACTATTTAAAGAATTTTTCAATAAAGGAAAAGGGAATAAGTCCGGCGGAGAAATAATCTATACAAACGATCCTCTGGAAGGAACAGACACACAGAAATTGAGAGCAGAGATTTCCGGTCGTGTACAAGGAGTCGGCTTCCGTTTCACCACCAAGCAGGCTGCAGATGAACTTGGCATTACTGGTATCGTTCGTAATGAATCTGACGGGACCGTTTATGTAGAGGCGCAGGGCAGCGCAGAACAGCTGTCCCGATTTGTTGAAGCTCTGCGGAAAGGACCAAGTCCTTCGGCAAATGTGGATAAAGTTGTAGTCACCTATGACGAAAATGTTGAAGAAAAAACTAATTTTTCCCAAGCTAATTGAATTCTTGCTTCCTTTATTGTATAGTGTTCAATAGCGTGTCAGACATCAAGACCACGTGACTAACTTACTTTAAAGGATTGAACTGATTTGAAAAACAGAACAAAAAGATGGCTGTTATCCGGTGGGATGCTGTCGATCGTCTTATTCCTTTCGGGATGTATGAGAGTCGATCAGGCTGGAAACCCGACTGGTGGCTTTTCTCAATTTTTATATGATTATCTGGTGCTGCCGACTCAGTCGTTCATCGAAATTCTTGCAGATTTATTCGGTGGAAACTACGGCTTGTCAATTATTGCAATAACCATTATCGTTCGTATCATTATACTTCCACTCTCAATTAAGCAGCAACGTACGTCTATGGAACAGCAGACAAAAATGGCCGTTGTCAAACCTGTAACAGATGAGATTCAAGCTGAAATGAAAGAAACAGATGATGCTCAGAAAAAACAGGAACTGCAACAGGAACTGATGGAAGTTTATCGTGAGAACAATGTCAATATGCTCGGCGGCTTGTCCGGGTGTCTTCCACTTCTGATTCAGATGCCTGTATTTACAGCAATGTTCCAGGCTATCCGCATGTCAGAATCGATCCAGAACGCGACTTGGTTAGGTATGCAGCTAGGCGAGCGAAGTATCATTCTTGCGTTACTGACCGGAGCTGTCTACTATGTCCAAACTCGAGTCATGCAGGCTGGTATGCCTGAAGAGCAGCGCAAACAATCCAACTCAATGATGCTGATGAACCCGATCATGATCCTGATGTTTTCTATTACCGGACCAGCTGGTTTAACACTATACTGGTTTGCTGGTGGATTTGTGGCGATCGGACAGTCCTTGTTGACCAATCTTTACTACAAGCCAAAACTGGAAAAGGAAATGAAAGAAAAGCACGGCGACAAACAGGTCGTTGAACGTAAAAAGCCTTCCCGCAGAAAAATTCAGGCTGAAGAAGTCACGACAAAACAAGGGAAGCAAGTTTCACCTGCACCGTCTGCTAAGGACAAACGACGTAATCAGAGTCCTTTTGAATCGAAAGGCCGTCGTAACTCAGGCAAGCAGCAGAGAAACAATTAATGTTTTTAAAATGATGTAGAAGAGAGCCTCGGCTCTCTTCTTTTCTTTTGTCATAGAGATGAAAAGCCCGGCGTGTGCCGGGCTTCCTTTTATTATTCAAGGAATTCTATTCCATTAGAGCAGTATCGAGGTCTTTCGTCCAACTCGATGACTGGATCACTCTCCGGTTGGTCGCTCAGGGATTCTTTTAACCAACTCGATACCAGAATTGTTTCTTAGTTGGGCATTCCCGCTGTCTTTCGGACAACTCAGTGACAGGACCATACTCCAGTTGGCTGCTCCCAACTTCTTTCGTCCAACTCGAGAACAGGATCACACTCCAGTTGGATGCTCCCGACATCTTTCGTCCAACTCAATGCCGCCATCGCATCTCAGTTGGCTACTCCCAACTTCTTTCGTCCAACTCGAGGACGCCATCGCAACTCAGTTGGCTGCTCCCGACATCTTTCGACCAAGTCGAGGACACGGTCGCATCTCAGTTGGCTGCTCCCGACACCTTTCCTCCAACTCGAGGACGCCATCGCAACTCAGTTGGCTGCTCCCGACATCTTTCGTCCAACTCGGTGACACGATCGCAACTCAGTTGGCTGCTCCCGACTTCTTTCGTCCAACTCGAGGACGCCATCATTCTTTATCCAATCATTAATGCTTCTCCGGTTATTCGAGATATCCAATTAGTTCAAAGATAATATACACCCTGACTTTTTCCCTGTTGCTTATAATGGGTGTTTAGAGCCCGTCTGATGGACTTGGCAGGCAATGCCCCATTCAGCCATTCACTGACACATTTGGTAGTAATCTTCATCTCCGGGAACAGAAGCTTCATTTCTTCAACGTTGCCAATAATATTATCCAATCTGTCTGTTTTTATTCCACATGCTTTGCAGACACAGCTGCGTTGTGAATATGCAAGTGTAAAACTTTTACAATGTGTACAGGTTGGGCCTTTAAGAAGGTCTTCCCAGGCGTATGTGGGAAGATTCAGCTCAAACGGTACATTCTGTTTGTGATTTTCCAGTAATCTGTTTGCGAGCTGACGTAGTTTGGGGTTTCGGCTGACCTCCTGATCATCAAGTTTTCTCAGCAGTTCATTTATTTGAGTTGGCAAGCAGACGCTGTCATCAGATCCGACACGGTAAAGTGTAAATTCAGGATTGATAAAAACCAGATACTTCACTACGTTGACAGAGTAATTCCACGATTTCATCAGCTGGGCAAATAGAGTAGCGGTTCTCTCGAGCTGGTTATTTGGACTTACAATAGTGTATCCACGTTTACTGATATACTTCCCTGCTTCATACCGATACTCTCCTTTGTAGTTCTTTATTTCAAATATATAGACACTGTTATTCATCAGAATGAGTGAATCAATCTGTATCGATGAGCCATTTACCGATAGCAGGAGATCGTTCAGAATAAGTATGTCTTTGTTTAACCTAGTCTGAATCAAGTTATCAAATGTTATTTCACCTTCCAGTCCTGCTTTTAAATGATTGTATTTGCTGAGTTCGTCTTTACTTAATGATAATCGGCTGTTCAGTGACTCATAGCCCCTCAACTGTGATGACTTTTCCCTGGATTTCAAAATTAACATGTGCTCCCTCCTCGTATAATAAGTTTGTAGTTAAGAATTGTTCTTAACTTAGTTGATTGATTAACTGTTTGAAAGAATGGAGCTTTCTCCCCCATGGGGGAGAAAAATTTCAAAAAGTCGCTTTTGATGAT
>NZ_BAAGIQ010000141.1:0-3326 GCF_054658175.1 Alkalibacterium sp. s-m-28 | reverse complement strand
ATTGTCCGTGCACACCATTATTCTTATAGAGATAGTCATGGGGCGCATGACACTTAGCGCAACGTACATGTTCAGGAACTTCAGAAGATGACTTGTGGCGACGAACAGGTTTGATCGGTTTACCTGCCTCCACGGCCTGTTTTAGAAGGTATTTATAGTCCGCCCGTTCAATCTTTACAACTTTCGGTGGGTCATCAAGGGTCAATTTGTTGTAATCAAGCTTTGTGATATCGGTCCTTTTAGGTGGTCGATCACCCGCATCTTCAAGCCAAGTAATATAATCGTTTAAAAGTTGAATTAAACTGTTTTGCCACTTGATTTTATTAACTAGATACATGATAATCTGAAGTAGATTAGGTATCTCTTTTCACTCCTTAAGTGATGAATGTTTGTTTTAGTGAACTTCATTTTATCAGATTATACGAGGGGGGGAAGAGGTGCCTTTTTGTATTTTAATTGATAGAGCAACGATAGTTGCATTAAAACAACACGAAAAAACAAAAAAATTGGTAATTACTCTTAAAGGAAAGGGAGTATATAAATGGATTTAGAAGCACTTATAAATCAATATCATAATCAACTTAATGAAAATGACTTGGCAATTATTACCTATATTTTAGAAAACCTAGAAGAATGCCAGAAATTAAGTATTGTTGATTTGTCAGAAAGATGCCATACTTCCAAATCTTCAATTCACCGATTAACAAAAAAGTTAGGCTTCACAGGATTTAGTGAATTTAAATACAGCATGAAAAGTACATCAAAGCGAAACTTACCTAGTAAAAATTTAATGGATTTGCAAAAGGATGATATTGAAGCTACTTTAAAATTAATGAAACAAGCAGATGTTGAAAAAATTGCCAAAGAAATGCACAAAGCAGAACGAATTTTTGGTTTTGGAACAGGATGGGCACAGCGAAATGCACTGAAAGAACTAAGTAGGAACTTAATGAGTGTAGGGAAACATATGTTGATACTCCCAGCCAAAGTTGAATTTGATTTAAGTATGCCGATGATTACAAAAAATGATTTTGTCATTATTATCTCATTAAGTGGGGATACTAGAAAACTAGGAAAAAATATTAAAGTTTTAAATTTTAGAGAGGTACCGATTTTATCTGTTACATCGTTTCAAACTAATTATTTAGCACAAATGACTCCGTACAATCTTTATTATCATACTACCACTCTATTTCGAGAAAACTCACATGAAGCAACGTCATTTGTTACTTTACATCTAGTTTGTGATGCTTTATATCGTGAGTATATAACATATCGTAAGATGAAAGAAAAAGGTAGTGAAAAAGCATAATTTTATTAGGATTATAGTGGTTTTTCAAGGGGCAAGGTATAGATTGGGCAACGCACGCCCTTTTCTTACCTTGCTTTCGTGTGCCTTTTTGGATAGTTTGTTAAATCAATAAATATGAAAAAATTCCCGCTACTTGGGAAAAAGAACAGAAAGTGAAGCCATTTCACAACAGTGCTCTATTGTATTGTAATAGGATTTCTCTAATAGTAGAATGAACATATACAAATGAAAGAGAGGGGAAACAATTATGATGGAAAAGATTCAAAGGTTTGGTGGGGCGATGTTTACGCCTGTGCTATTATTTTCTTTTGCTGGTTTAATGTTAGCGGTCACAATTATTCTTACTAATCCGATGCTAGTGGGAAGTATTGCAAATGAAGGTACAGTTTGGCATAGTTTTTGGTCAATTGTTAATAGCGGGGCTTGGACTGTTTTTAATCAAATGGAACTTTTGTTTGTAATCGGTTTACCGCTTGGGTTAGCTAAAGTGGAACAAGGAAAAGCAGCTATGACAGCTGCGGTTACTTATCTTACATTTAACTATTTTGTAGGAGGCATTTTAGAGCATTTTGGAAATCATTTAGGTGTTGATTACTTTGGTGAAATTGGTGCAGGTACAGGATTAAAGGAAATTGCAGGGATTCGAACACTAGATACAAGCATTGTAGGTGCGATTGTCATTGCTGCTATATCTGTTTGGATACATAACCGTTATTTCAATAAGAAATTACCTGATTTCTTAGGGATTTTCCAAGGATCTGTATTTGTGTATATGGTTGGCTTCTTTGTAATGATACCGGTTGCTATTATCACAGCAATAGTATGGCCGCAAATTCAAGTGGGTATTAACTCTTTGCAAGGGTTTATGGCTGTTTCTGGGATATTTGGGGTATGGATTTATACATTCTTAGAGCGGATTTTAATTCCGACTGGTTTACATCACTTTATCTGGCAACCATTTGTATTAGGGCCAGCTATTATAGAAGGTGGAATCACGCCCACGTGGTTTGAGAACATGAATTATTTTGCTCAATCTACGCAGCCGTTAATTGAGTTGTTCCCAGAAGGTGGATTTGCCTTACATGGAATGTCGAAAGTTTGGGGGGCAATAGGTATCTCGTTAGCGTTTTACTTCACTGCAAAACCTGAAAAGCGTAAGAAAGTTCTTGCGATTTTAATTCCAGTTACATTGACTGCAGTATTGACTGGGATTACAGAGCCATTAGAGTTTACATTCTTATTCATTGCGCCAGTATTATTTGCTGTACATGCCGTATTAGCAGCGACAATGTCTGCAACAATGTTTGCGTTCGGAGTAGTAGGGAATTTCGGTGGTGGTTTAATAGACTTTATTGCTATAAACTGGTTGCCGTTATTCAATAACCACTGGGGAACATATTTAACGCAGATTACTATTGGGTTCATTTTTACTGGTGTTTATTTCTTCGTATTCCGATTCTTAATCGTGAAGTTTAATTTTGCAACTCCTGGAAGAGAAGAAGATAGCGAGGATGTAACATTTTATAGTAAGAAAGAATATAAAGAGAGATTAGCAAAGGCGAAGGAACAAGGTGCTGAGATTAATGAGTTTACAGAGCCTGCGATGGCTTATATTGAGGCTTTAGGTGGTGCTGACAATATTGCTGAGGTAAATAATTGTGCGACTCGCCTCCGTGTAAATGTAAAAGACAACTCTTTATTGGCTGAAGATGCTGTTTTTAAAGATGTTGGTGCCTTTGGTGTAGTAAGAAAAGGTAATGCTTGTCAAGTTATTATTGGCGGTAGCGTAGGTAATATCCGAGCACAAGTGGATGAAATATTAAAGGAACATAGTGCGTAAAGTGAACTAGACTGCTCTTATCTTGAGGGTAGGGGCAGCTTAGCATATAAATAACTCAAGTTTTGCAGTTGAATATCCAGGTTTAACCCTTGCGGTTATTGAAACTTCTTATAAATAATTATCAAAAAACACACAAAAAGACACCTCTCTTTGGTAAAATGTAGTCACCATAAC
>NZ_BAAGIQ010000140.1:0-3562 GCF_054658175.1 Alkalibacterium sp. s-m-28 | reverse complement strand
ATTTGATTCATAAGAAGACCTCTTTTCTGGATTTGTGGTTATCTCTAGATTAAGGGTCTTCTTTCTTTTTGTCTACTTTAATTTCTTGCCCTACTATTTTACTTTCCGACAACTATTTTACACATAGCTATCGCTTGACCGACATTCATCTCCCACTTTCACTGGTGCTTCGCACCCATACGTTTAGAAGTGGGAGACTTCTTTCGGAATTACGTTAAAAAAAGAGTAAGTAATAGAGACAAAAAGTTTAGTCACTAAATTTTATGAAAGTAAATGACTTTTCACACAGCTGTGCTATACTTTTACAAAAGCAGTAAATTTTATTTGGGGAGAGGATCTTAAGTGTTAAAACCTGTCATTGATCATGAAGTATTTGAAGCGATTGAACAAGAGAAAAAGCGTCAGGAAGAGAACATTGAACTTATTGCATCAGAAAACTTTGTTTCTCAAGCAGTCATGGATGCACAGGGAAGTGTGCTGACGAATAAATATGCAGAAGGCTATCCGGGCAAACGCTACTACGGTGGATGCGAATTTGTAGATGTGATTGAGAATCTGGCCATCGAACGAGCAAAAGAACTTTTTGGTGCAGAGTATGCCAATGTACAGCCGCACTCTGGTTCTCAAGCTAACATGGCAGTTTTTCAGACTTTCCTGGAACCCGGGGATACATACATGGGAATGAACTTGAATCACGGTGGTCATTTGACCCACGGTTCTCATGTCAATTTTAGTGGAAAACTTTATAACGTCGTCCCCTATGAAGTAGACAAAGAAACTGAAACAATCGATTTTGACCAGGTCAGACGTCTGGCGCTTGAGCATAAACCTAAAATGATTATTGCTGGATACAGTGCCTATCCTCGAACAATTGATTTTGCCAAATTCCGTGAGATAGCGGATGAAGTAGGGGCTATTTTGATGGTGGATATGGCTCATATAGCCGGTCTGATCGCGACAGGAGAACATCCGGATCCTATTCCTTACGCTGATGTTGTGACTAGCACGACGCACAAAACGTTGAGAGGACCTAGAGGCGGACTGATTCTTGCAAAAGAAGAATACGGCAAGAAGCTGAACAGCGCAATCTTCCCAGGTATTCAAGGGGGACCACTTGAGCATGTGATAGCGGGAAAGGCCATTGCATTCAAGGAAGCTCTGGAGCCCAGTTTTATAGACTATAGTAAACAAATTAAAGCAAACGCACGAGCTATGGTAGAAGTATTCGAAGGATCAAAAGGCCGTTTAATTAGTGGGGGAACGGATAATCACCTGCTGCTTATGGAAGTTTCTGACTTCGGACTAAACGGGAAACAGGCAGAGGCATTACTTGATGAAGTAGGCATTACTGTAAACAAAAATTCCATTCCTTTTGATACACTTGGACCATTCAAAACAAGTGGGATTCGAATCGGAACACCAGCTGTGACCACTCGCGGATTCAAGGAAGAAGAATTCAGACGCGTAGCTGAACTGATCGTTGCTGCTTTGAATTCTAAGGACAACGAAGATGAACTAGACAAAATCAGACAATCAGTTAAAGAACTGACACGTAAGTATCCACTGTACGGATAATCGGTAAATGAGTATAAAAGCTGACCTCAGGATAAGACTGAAGTCAGCTTTTTGCCTATAGTGAATGAGGTTTTGTTGTAGTGTTAAACATTTTCATAATGACATTCTATTTAGTTTCAACAACTGCTACAATATAGCTAAATAGACATAAAAGGGGAGAGTCTGATGAAGGCACGTAGACAGGGAAATGACATTGTGCTAACCGTCCCATCTATACTTAATATTGAGCCCGGTAAGGAATATGTGGCGATTAAAGGGGAACTGGGAAGTATCACCTATATCCCTAAAGTGGAAAACATCTTTGAAGAAGCGATAGAAAATGGGGAAAGTTTGAGATTCGAGGATGATTACCAGGAAGATACGCACTCAAATGGAAGCGAAGAAGACTGATATAGTGAATACTAAAAATTGCTAGATTACAAGATGAAAAAAACACTCGTTCTTTCGATTAAAAGGACGAGTGTTTCTTTATCTATTTATTTTTCATTTAGCAACCAATCAGAACACTTTCCCAGGATTCAGTCGATTATCCGGGTCAAAGACTTGTTTGATGGCTCGCATATACTTCAAGTTGATGTCATCCGTCATACTTTCCATGTATTCTTTCTTGACGATCCCTATGCCATGCTCGGCGGAAGGAAGACCGCCTAGATCAGCAACTTTCTGGTACAGGTCTTTCAGAAGAGCAGCCCGTCTTCTAGTCCATTCCTCTTCACTCAAGTCGTCTTTCATCAACAGGGTATGAACATTGCCGTCTCCAGCATGCCCGAAGTTCAGGACATTCAGCCCATGTTTTTCCTGCATCGCTTTTGTGGACTCGATCAGTTCGGCAAATTTGTTGATTGGAACGACCTCATCCAGCAGTTCGAATTCAGTAAAGACGGTCAGCCCCAGAAGAATGTTGTCTCTTAACGCCCAGTTCTTAGCCGCTTCTTCATCTGTCAAGACATGACTCTCACGTGCGGTCTCTTTAGCAATCTGCTCGACCAGTTCGGCCCGTACTGTCAAATCAGCCGCATCGTTTCCATCAAGCGTCATCAACAGATAGGCTTCTCCCACCTGTGATTTTAATGGGTAACCGAGATTCTGTTCAGCGTATCTCAGAGCCTGCCGTTCAAACAGTTCCACCCCGGAAGGATCGGCTCCGCTGGTCAGAATAGCCAAAGTTGCGTCTGTTGCTTCCTGGACCGTATCGAAAGCCAGAAGGATGGACAGACTGGCTTTAGGTAGAGGAATCAGTTTAAGCTTGATCTGAGTCGTAATGCCGAGTGTGCCTTCCGATCCGATAAAGAGGTCTTTCAAGTCATAGCCGGAACTGTCCTTGATGTTTTTGCTGCCGAGTGTCATGGATTCTCCACTGGGCAGAACGACGGTCATTTCTCTTACATATTGGCGGGTCGTTCCGTATTTGACGGCACGCAGTCCACCGGCATTCGTCGCCACATTTCCACCAATCGTTGAATGCTTTGAAGCGGGATCTGGTGGATAGAAGTAGCCTTTACTCTCTACATAGGTATGAATGTCGCCAACCAGCACGCCCGGTTCAACGGTCAGCGTCAGCGTTTCTTCATCCAGCTCGGTAATGGTATCCATCAGATGAACGTCGATGATGAGTTCGTTGCCTTCAAGCGGAACTTGAGCACCGGCAACACCTGTTCAAGCACCACGAGCCAGTATCTTCAGATCTTTGTCGATGGCAAACTGAACCAGGGCCTGAACTTCTTGATGTGTGACTGGGAGAGCGACTGCATGAACGGGCTTGATATTTTTTACATAGGTGTCTTTATAATAAGTTTCAGGGACGGCATTACCGATATACAGGCGCGTGCTGTCCGTAATAATTGAGTCGAGTGTAGTCATGTGAACTACCCACCACTTAAATCCTTTGGATTTTGAAGTGGGGGCTTCCTACGAACTCCATTCTTGTCTGCACAGACTTCATACAGACAGAGGAATCGGATAGGGGTAGGCTCAAAAGGCAGTCCCT
>NZ_BAAGIQ010000139.1:0-3606 GCF_054658175.1 Alkalibacterium sp. s-m-28 | reverse complement strand
ATTTCAACTTTCAACCAAGCGTTAACAAAAAAGAGATTCTAGACTTGAAACATATGGCTTTTATGGAGAAAAAAGAAAACTTAGTTTTCATTGGAAACCCTGGTGTAGGGAAAACACACCTTGTCATCGCATTAGGCATTGAAGCATGTCATCAAGGCTACCGTACGCTGTTTATCAGTTGTCATGAATTACTTTTACGTCTTCGTTCTGCCTTTGAAAAAGGGACCGTTGAACGTGTTCTTAAACGATATGCCAAGTATGATCTTTTGATCATTGATGAAATAGGTTATTTACCAATTCAAAAAGTTGAAGCTAACCTCTTCTTTCAACTATTAACGATGCGTTACGAAAAGAAATCAACAATGATTACGACAAATATTATCTTATCTCGATGGGGGGAGCTATTTCAGAATTCTGAAATAGCCGCCGCCATTCTTGATCGCCTGGTTCACCATGTTAAAGTCTTCAAGATTACTGGAAAATCATATCGTATGAAAGGAAAAATATAAATGGACTTCTAAATTAGACTGTCAAAAACCTACATTTTTATTCTGTCATAAACCTACAATTTTATACTGTCCTTGACACAGTATATATTTTACCCAGCTAAGTTAAATAATTCACTCATTTTTTTCTGCAATAGTGAAAAATATAACAAAAAAGTTATTTATTTTATGATCTTTATTCCTCCTGTCAAAAACCTTACTACAATAGTTTTAAACCCATAAACATACTATAAAACAAACCTTTTTGAAAGCGCTATTATTAAAAAAACTTTCTTTTCCCTCTTTACAAATGAATTTATTTTGTATATTATATATTCATATTGTGAAAGAAGTAACAATCTTGTGGAGGAGATTATTTTGACAAAAGTACGAACGATTGTAGAAGACCAAGAAACATTACAAAATGCACTAGATGAAGTTAGAAAAGCTCAAAGAGAATTCGCTCATTTTACTCAAGAAGAAGTAGATAAAGTATTTTTAGCAGCATCTGTTGCAGCAAACCAAGCGAGAATTCCTCTGGCCAAACATGCCGTTGAAGAATCCGGTATGGGTTGTGTAGAAGATAAAGTTATTAAGAACCATTATGCAGCAGAATTTGTATACAACAATTACAAAGACACTCAGACAGTAGGAATCGTTGAAGAAGATACAAGCTATGGAATTAAGAAAGTTCTTGAGCCAATTGGTGTCATCTCAGCGATTATTCCAACAACGAACCCAACGTCCACTACCATATTCAAAATTTTAATCGCATTGAAAACACGAAATGGAATTGTCATTAGTCCTCACCCTAGAGCAAAGGACTGTACAATTGAAACCGCTAAGATTATTTTAGACGCGGCAGTTAAAGCCGGAGCGCCTGAAGGAATTATTAGTTGGATTGATGTGCCAAGTCTAGAACTCACACAAATGGTTATGGCAGAATCAGACACCATCTTGGCGACAGGTGGACCAGGAATGGTAAACGCCGCTTATTCATCAGGTAAGCCAGCTCTTGGTGTAGGTGCAGGAAACACGCCAGCAATTATTGACGATAGTGCTGACATCTTGTTGGCAGTGAACTCAATCATCCATTCAAAAACATTTGATAATGGGATGATTTGTGCATCGGAACAGTCTGTAGTGGTATTAGACGACGTTTATGACGAAGTTAAAAAAGAATTTGCTTACCGTAATTGTCATTTCTTAAATGATAAAGAGCTAGACAAAGTACGTAAGACAATCATTATTAATGGAGCGCTAAACTCTAAGATTGTTGGACAACCAGCTCCAGTAATTGCGGAATTAGCAGGAATTAATGTTCCAGAAACAACGAAAATTTTAATTGGTGAAGTGACAGATGTAAGCTCGGCGGAAGAATTTGCTCATGAAAAACTATCTCCTCTTCTTGCCATGTACCGTGCGGACGACTTTGACGATGCGCTTGATAAAGCTGATCGTTTGGTAAAAGATGGTGGATATGGTCATACATCAGCACTGTATATTGACACAGCTGCAGAGAATGATCGATTAGAGAAATTCCAAAACCGTATGAAAACAGCACGGATCCTAATTAATACTCCTTCATCACAAGGTGGTATAGGTGATATTTATAACTTTAAACTAACACCTTCTTTAACCTTGGGTTGTGGAACATGGGGTGGAAACTCTGTATCAGAAAACGTTGGCGTCAAGCACTTACTCAATATTAAAACAGTAGCTGAAAGGAAAGAAAATATGTTATGGTTGAAAACTCCAGCAAAAACATTCTTTAAGCGCGGTTGTCTACCACTTGCCTTGGACGAATTAAAAGCAGTACAAAACAAGAAACGTGCATTTATTGTTACGGATAAATTTCTATTTGACAATGGATACACAGATACAATTACTAAAAAGTTAGATGCATTAGGTATTGAACACAAAACGTTCTCTAACGTTCAGCCTGACCCTACACTTTCTAATGTCACGCAAGGTGCAAATGAAATGCATGATTTCCAACCTGACACCATTATTGCTGTCGGTGGAGGTAGTCCGATGGATGCTGCGAAAATCATGTGGGTAATGTATGAACATCCCGAAACAGACTTTATGGACTTAGCCATGCGTTTCATGGATATCCGTAAACGAGTATTAGGATTCCCTGTCTTAGGTGAAAAAGCTTACTTTGTAGCGATTCCTACTACTGCTGGTACAGGTGCTGAAGTGACACCATTTGCGGTAATTACAGATGATGAGTCAAATGTAAAATACCCATTAGCAGACTACCAGTTAATGCCAGATATGGCAGTTGTCGATGCAGACTTAATGGATAATGCTCCTAAAGGATTAACGGCCTATTCAGGATTTGATGCAGTCACTCACGCATTAGAAGCCTACGCTTCTGTTATGGCATCAGACTATACGGATGGACTAGCCTTACAAGCACTAAAAGTTGCTTTTGAATACTTGCCAAGAGCCTATAAATACGGTGCCAAAGACCCTGTCGCTCGTGAAAAAATGGGGGATGCTTCAACAATGGCCGGAATGGCGTTTGGTAATGCTTTCCTAGGTGTCTGTCACTCAATGGCACACAAATTAGGCTCTCAGCACCATGTCACTCACGGTTTAGCAAACGCATTATTAATTAATGAAGTGATTTCCTTTAACGCAAGTGAAACACCAACAAAAATGGGGACTTTCTCACAGTATGACCATCCAAAAGCATTAAGTAGATATGCTGAAATTGCCGATCACTTAAACTTAGGTGGAAATACCGATGAAGAAAAATTAGAGAACTTACTCGACGCACTAAATGAATTAAAAGCAGAAATTGGTATTAAACAGACCATCCAAGAATACGATGTCCCAGAAAAAGAATTCTTAGATACTCTTGATGCAATGGTTGAGAATGCATTTGATGACCAGTGTACTGGCTCAAACCCTCGCTACCCATTAATGAGCGAAATAAAAGAAATGTATCTAAATGCATACTATGGAAAGGATAGGTAGTTATGGAAAGGGGCTGGGAAAAAACCAGCTCTTAACAAACAAAAAGAACAATGAAAACCGTCGGTTTTAGATGGTCTTCATTGTTCTTTTGTATTTTTTCTGAAGATGTAGAAGTACATCCTCCTTTTCTTCG
>NZ_BAAGIQ010000138.1:0-3629 GCF_054658175.1 Alkalibacterium sp. s-m-28 | reverse complement strand
TAGTTTGGTAGTCGGATACCTACTATTTTACCGATAAATGAGGGAGGGGCAAGTGTTTTTTGTCTTTTCCTTGATAGAACAACGGTTATAGACCTTTAAGAACAAAAAAATTTGACAGTAACCATATTTTTCAGGAGGGTATTAGAATGAAAGTGGCAATATTAGGTTTAGGAACTGTCGGTAGTGGTGTATTGAAAGTGATTCAAGAAAATCAAACCCATATTCATGAGCAAATTGGAGAACCGATGGAAGTCACCCACGTTTTCGGGGAAACCCTTTTGAATCTTCACAATTGTGATTTATCAGAAATCAAACATGTAAAAACCATTGATGCGTTATTAGATGAGGAATTTGATGTGGCCGTGGAAGTATTAGGGGGCATTGAGTTTACGTATGATGTACATAAGAAATTATTAAACAAGGGTGTGCATGTGGTGAGTGCCAACAAGGATATGCTGGCTTTGCATATTGATGAACTTGCAGAGATCGCAAACGAGAATCAAGTCCAGTTATCCTATGAAGCGACATCCGCAGGTGGTGTCCCAATTATTCATAACTTACTTTATACTTTAAGAGCGAATAAATTATCGCGTGTGCTTGGTATACTGAATGGAACAACGAATTATATTTTAACGAAGATGACACAAGAAGGGATGGATTTTGACCAAGCCTTAGAAGAAGCGAGTCAAAAAGGCTACGCTGAGGCAGATCCAACCAATGATGTCGATGGGTTTGATGCCCAGCGTAAAATTACTTTGCTATCGCGTCTAGCGTATAACCGAAGACTCACTATCGAAGAAGTGCCAGTACAGGGTATTCGTGAGGTTGCCGTTGAAGATATTGACATTGGTTTACAACATGGCTATGTGATGAAGCTTTTAGGATTAAGCGAATTTGACGGAGAGCACTTAGAAATCAGTGTGCAACCTACTTTCTTACCAGAAAATCATCAACTGGCTGCCGTTCATGATGCAATGAACGCGGTCTTTGTGAATGGAAATGCGGTTGGAGAAACGATGTTTTACGGACCAGGGGCAGGTAGTTTAGAGACAGCGTCTGCCATTGTCGCTGACATTATTGAAATTGCGCAGTTTGGGTACAAAGGAAACCTTACACCAAATGAAGAAGCGAAAATTACAGATACATTCACTGAACATCCTTACTATGTCCGATTCAATGATTCAGCAGATCAAGCGAAAAAAGTGCTAGATGAATTGAATATTTTATATGAAGCATTTGAAGGGAACCATGCATTTGCTGTTCAGACTGTGCCCTTGAATAATGAAGAAAAAGAGGTCTTGTTAGAAAAAGCAGAGGTCGGGGCAATTTACCGAATCACAAGAGAGGGAAAATAATATGGTGAAATGGGAAGGTTTATTAGAAACGTTTAAAGAAGATTTACCGGTCACTGAACATACACCAAATATTACATTGAATGAAGGCAATACACCGCTTATTCGTCTGAATAAATTAAGTGACCAGTATGAGGTAGAGGCGTATGCAAAGTTTGATGGGCTGAATCCAACCGGCTCTTTTAAAGATCGCGGCATGGTTTTGGCGGTTGCTAAAGCCAAAGAAGAAGGGGCACATACGGTTATTTGCGCATCCACTGGAAACACTTCGGCATCCGCTGCTGCTTACGCAACCAGAGCAGGGCTTAAGTCGATTGTGATTATTCCCGAAGGCAAAGTAGCTATTGGAAAACTCGCGCAGGCGATGATGTATGGGTCTGAAATTATTGAAATTGAAGGAAATTTTGATGATGCATTAGTGATGGTTCAAAAAGTGGCGGAAGAATCTGAAGGGATTCAATTAGTCAATTCCGTGAATCCCTATCGTGTAGCCGGTCAGCAAACAGCTGCTTTTGAAATTATTGAGGATTTGGGCGATGCGCCGGATTACTTAACGATTCCAGTTGGAAACGCAGGAAATATTTCTGCCTACTGGAAGGGATTCAAAGCTTACCATGAGAAAAAAGGCTCTCAATTGCCTAAAATCTATGGGTTTGAAGCGGAAGGTGCAGCGGCGATTACTCAAGACAAAGTGATTGACCAGCCGGAAACGATTGCTACAGCCATTCGCATCGGAAATCCGGCAAGTTGGGATTTAGCCGTAGATGCTCGAGATTCATCGGGTGGATTAATTGCTTCAGTCTCTGATGAGGAAATTATTACCGCCTACCAATACATCGCAAGTGAAGAAGGCATTTTTGCAGAACCAGGATCCGCTGCCAGTATTGCGGGGTTAATTCGATCGCTTGAAAATGGCGATATTCCAAAGGGTTCTCGCGTCGTTTCTGTTTTAACGGGAAATGGCTTAAAGGATTCGGATACAGCCATTCAAGTCTCGCTCGAGAAAACGAAAAAGTTCCCCAATGACCAAGAGAAAGTCATTCAGTATATAGAAAGCTTAGTTGCCTATGAGTGAGAAGACCTTTAAAATCCCAGCAACGAGCGCGAATTTAGGATTGGGTTTTGATTCGATTGGTGTAGCCGTCGACAAGTTTTTAACGGTTACTGCGCGACCAGCGGATGACTGGCAATTCCACTTTAAAAAGAAGTCATTGGAAGTCTTACCGTCTGGCGAAAAGAATATGGTCGTTGAAATGGCCCAATATGTGGCCAAGGAATATGGCAAAGAGATGCCTCGCTTAGAAATCGATATGGATAGTGAGATTCCTTTGGCACACGGGTTGGGAAGCTCTTCAAGTGCCCTTGTCGCCGGAATAGAATTAGCCAACCATTACTTAGACTTAAACTTATCGACGGATGATAAAGTACGCATTGGGACAGCTGTTGAAAAACATCCGGATAATATTGGCCCTTGCCTGACAGGTGGCGTTTTTGTTGGTTTTTATGAAGAAGAGAAAATGGCCTACTACACAATGCGTTTAGAGGGAATTTCTTTGATAGTCTCCGTTCCTTCTTATGAAATCATGACCGAAGAAGCCCGTGCTGCCTTACCGGAAAGTTATAATCGCCAAACAGCCGTCAGTCAAAATGCGAAGAATAATGTCATGCTTCTTGCAATGGCGAATCAAGACTATACACTGATGGGGGAATTGATGATGGATGATCAATTTCATGAACCTTATCGCAGTCCATTAATTGCTGAACACAAGGAAATAAAAGACATTACCTTAAAAAATGGAGCCTATGCCACCGTAATTAGTGGCGCCGGGCCTACATTACTGACCTTGTGCCCAGAAGAGAAGGCCGATCAAATTTTAGAGCAACTGAGTCAAGTCAGTTCTTGCTCACATGAACAAGTCAATGTATTTTATAAAGATTAAAAAAACTCCTCTATCTTTTTGAGATAGGGGAGTTCTATTTTTAACCGAAATATTCTGTATAAAGGTGCTGAATGGAATCCTTTAGGTTTTTAGCTGGAATAGAGAAAAACATACCATAAATCAAAGGAATAGACTTTCCACAATCATCAATAAAAAATACACGGCCATCTTCATCATAGATTAAATCTGTTTCTTTATATTGACGAGTGCGTTCGCCATCTTTCCACATATGACGATTATCAATAATTGCAGTAATTGAACGTCGTTCAATTTTATCAATCAATGGTTTCCCATCATACCCACGATCCGCCATTAAATATTCAGCTCGTTCCGCTTG
>NZ_BAAGIQ010000137.1:0-3670 GCF_054658175.1 Alkalibacterium sp. s-m-28 | reverse complement strand
TTAGAATCAGTGAGTAAGTGTGGTGCATAAGGGAAACCCACTCAGTGGGCCTTTCAGGCCGAGGCCGGTAAGAGAGGCTTTCAGCCGCAGAGCAAACCACCAGTTCACACTGGTGGTTTTGATTTTTACGATAAGATGACAGGATGTCATACGACAGAATGTACATACACCAATTATTAATCTTGTGAATAATGAGTAAATGAGTTAAAATGTCTATAGATACCCTTACTAATAATAACTAAATCTGCTTTAACTTTTTATCCCAAGTATCTTACTCGCTGTTGACCACCTTAAAAGATGAAAGGATAATTTTTTTTGGACATAAATAACGTAGAACGTTTTTTTTCTGTGTTGAATGATTCCACAGAACTCATCAGAAAAGAGCTTGATTCAACTTATATTGAAGCCCTGATCGAAACAGGTGAGAATATCCTGGATGACGGAGATATTCATGTGGAGAATGGTCTGCCCGGGGAAGAGGCTCAGAAACAGTTGATCGATATATATAGTCGTTTGACACTGACTGCACTGACCCCTGAAGAACGAAAACAGGCTATTCAGCTTATTCTGATCAAAGCGGCCAAGGAAGACTTGCTTCAGCCGAACCATCAGCCAACTCCAGATGCCATCGGCATTATTTTCAGTTATCTGATCGAACTTCTATACGATTTCGACCAGCCCGCCCATATAGCTGATTTATCAGTCGGCACTGGCAACTTGATGTATACACTATTCAGTAATCTGGAATCCTCTAAAAATAAATTTAGATTCACAGGTGTGGATAATGATGACCTGCTAATATCTTTAACATCGACATTAGCTGCATTACTGGGTATGCCGATCGAACTGATGCATCAGGACGCGCTTCAGCCTTTACTGATGGATCCTGCAGACATCATGCTTTCTGATTTACCTGTAGGGTATTATCCGATAGAATTAGAGGGTAATACTTTCAGTACTTCATTTGAGGAAGGCTACTCATATAGTCATTTTCTACTGGTAGAGCAGGGTCTTAACTACTTGAAAGAAGATGGCTTGGCTTTCTATCTCATGCCTACAAGCACGTTTGAGTCAGAAGAAGTTAAAGGACTGCTTTCATTTATTCAGAGTATAGGATATGTTCAGGGATTCATTCATCTGCCCAATGAATGGTTCAAGAATAAACAGTCCAGAAAATCCATACTGATCGTTCAGAAAAAAGGAGAAAAGAGCAGACAGGCTAAAGAAGTGCTGATCGCTACTTCTCCAAGCTTATCCAATAAAGAAGCGTTCAAAACCTTCTTAATGGATATTAAGAAGTGGAAAAAGGAACAAGGGATTAAATAAACTAAAAGGAGCATATATATTATGTCAAAGACAATTGCAATTAATGCTGGAAGCTCAAGTTTGAAATGGAAACTTTTCACTATGCCGGAAGAAAGCGTACTAGCTTCAGGAATCGTAGAGAGAATTGGACTGAATGATTCGATCTTTACTATCAAATACAATGACGGCGAAAAATTCGAACAAGTTGTCGATATCGCTGATCATGAAGTGGCAGTTGAAATGCTTCTTGAACAGCTTAAAGAATGGAACATTTTAAGTGATTTCAATGAAATTACTGGTGTGGGACACCGTGTGGTTGCTGGTGGAGAAATCTTTAAAGATTCAGCTCTAGTAACTGATGAAGTCATCAATCAGATCGAAGAACTATCTGAATTTGCTCCGCTTCATAACCCGGCTAACGCTACTGGAATCAAGGCTTTCCGTAAAATTCTTCCAGATATTACTAGTGTAGCTGTATTTGATACATCATTCCATCAGACTATGCCTAAAGTGAACTACCTTTACAGCATTCCAATGGAATATTACGAAAAGCATAATGCCCGTAAGTACGGTGCACACGGAACCAGCCACAAATATGTTGCTGAACGAGCAGCTGAACTGCTTGGAAAACCAATTGAAGACACAAAAATCATTACATGTCACTTAGGTAATGGTGCATCTATCACTGCAGTTGATGGCGGAAAATCAGTAGACACATCTATGGGATTCACCCCACTTGCAGGAGTGACCATGGGTACACGTTCTGGTGACATTGATCCTTCATTGCTTCCATTCCTGATGGAAAAAGAAGGCATCGAGTCTATCAATGACATGATCTATATTCTAAATAACGAATCTGGACTGAAAGGCTTGTCAGGCATATCAAGTGACATGAGAGACCTTGAAGATGCAGAAGCTACTAATGAAAAAGCTGAACTGGCTCTTCGTATTTTTGAAGATCGTGTCAGAAAATACATCGGATCATATGCTGCGACTATGAATGGTGTAGATGCCATTGTCTTTACTGCAGGCATTGGAGAAAATGGATCAGATACTCGTAAGAATGTGATCGATGGACTGACCTTCCTGGGAGCAGAAATCGATGATGAGAAAAACAATGTACGTGGTAAAGAAAGAGAAATCTCATCTGATTCCTCCAAAGTTAAAGTGTTCCTTATTCCAACAGATGAAGAAGTCATGATTGCAAGGGATGTAGAGAAATTCAGAAACAGCTAAAGAAGACAAATTAAAAAGATCTGCCTGAGAGAACTCAGGCACTTTTTTTAGACAGAAAGAATTTAAGGAAAGAATAGAGAATGGGCATTTAGGCATAGAAGAAAGCCCTGAAGAGTTTGAACAGTCTCCCTTCAGGACTTGATTACTATAAATAATATCAGAGAATAAATCAGTCGAGCTTGTTGTCCAGATCTGTACGAATAATCATGACGTCACAAGACGCCTGTCTGATTACATAATCAGATACTGACCCAACAAAGATACGTTCAACAGCATTCAGTCCCGTGGCACCGAGCATGATCAGGTCGATATGTTCCGATTGAGGGATCTGCTTGGCAATCATGACTTTAGGAGATCCATATTCCAATACTATTTTTACATTATCCAGACCTTTGTCTTCGGCATACTTTTTGTATTCGTTTAAGGTATTCTTCGCTTCCACTCGTGCGTTATCAGCGATTGACCCATCAAAGGTAGAAAATGACTGATACGCCCGTGTATCAATGACATGAGCGAGCACAAGCTGGGCATTATTACGTTTGGCAACTTCGACTGCTTTTTTGAAGGCCTTTTCTGCCTGAGTAGACCCATCGATTGCCACCATAATAGACTTATATTCCTGTAACATTCTATCCACATCCTCTCTTGTTCTATATACTGATTATACTATAAAAGACCGGACAATAGCTAACAGAAACGATTAGAGAATGGATAGATAACCAAAAAAGAGCGAAGAGTTAATCTTCGCTCTGTCTCGTACTAAGTATAAGAAATCCGATGGTGCCGGTAGTATGCCAGTTTAGGTTGAACCCGCTAATAGCAGGTGGGCTTCACCAGAAAAATATCTGACTTCCAAGTGATAAGGCATGTCATCAATTCTTCCTTTAGAATCCCAATGTTTTAATACAATGTTCGGTCAACACAGTAGTTTGGCATCGCGTACACCTCAGAATTCTTATCTTTATATTAGCACAGGGGGAGCTTTTAGTCAATACAGACAGCTTTTGAATTTGCCCAAAATTTATAACAACACTTTATATACCAAAAGCTCGAGGAATTCACATGTGGAAAACATGGAAGCCTCGAGCTTTTTGACTGTCCACAGCAAAAATCTGTGGACAAAATGCAC
>NZ_BAAGIQ010000136.1:0-3705 GCF_054658175.1 Alkalibacterium sp. s-m-28 | reverse complement strand
GCAGGGTCACCGGTATGATAGATTGTTTATTCTTTTCCAAATTGAAAAACCTCCTGTGTACTTATGATATCTTAAGTTTAACAGGAGGTCGCGAGGACTCGAAGGTACCTAGCTATTCATCGCTTACGTTTAAATTAAATAAAAAAGAAGTCAGCGCATTTTGTTTGTTGGCTTCTTCTTTATTTGCTTAAAACTATTTAATTCCAAAAACCCACTCGAATTATCTTATCTATTAAATATCGTGAGATACGTTTTGCAATACAACTCAGGTTAAAAAATAACAGTAGTTAAATAAGTTCAAAATCCCAACCTTAAATTCAATAACGTTTCACTAATCTCGTCCTCATTAATTCCGATATAGCGCTTACTAATTCTTAAAGTTCAATTCAAACAATGAATTACAAGTCCCCACATTCAAATTAAATTCCATATCGAGATATATTCTCTCCAGGTATCAATGAATTCTTTTTATTTAAGCCTTAGAAAGCTTCTTGAACCTTCGTATTTACTCTAGTTACCTAAATCATTTGGCATACCTTCCAGTTCAATTAACCAAAGAGAAACAATGATGTGATTGAACTAAAAAAACAGAATCATTACATTCAGCGAGTGACCTTAATAGAAAAATGAGAAATAGAGAAAAAACAGCTTAAAAAAGAAGAAAATCGGGTAGCTTTCTTCCTACATGACACTATGACCAGCACTATTTGACATAGAACCTCATTTGTAAAAAGCTACAATCACCATTATCCCCCTGAATTATGTATCTGTTCTACAAAATAAAGTATTATTAGCATTGACATTAATCGATTAATGAATATACTAAACATGTCATATGATAATTAATAAAATGTAAATCTTATAATTGCTATAACATTTATGAAGAAGAGGTGAACTTTATTGTTTGAATTTACAAAGAAGCCTATCATTATATTAGCTAGCTTGACATTAATTGCTACCCATATTCCACTAAAAGTAGCTGCTCAATCTGCTACAATACCAGAAAAATCAGCAACTGCTAACTTACAAAATAATGAAATTATAAGACCGCACGATTTTGATGATTTTGATTATCAGTCTTTTCTAGATGAGATGGTACGTGATATAAAGGTGGAAACAGGAGAAGAGATATCTGCTGTATTAGATGAAAATTCAAATGTTGTAATATCATACTACAATGAAAATAATAAAAAATCTAAAATAATAATAGTCGATCCTATAACTAGTGAAACATCTATTGATGGTATTGACTACGGTGAAATTATAGAGACAGAAACTTTTATTGATTATAGTAAAGTAGACAACTTTTCTCTAATGTCCACTTCTGATTGGAGTCCAGTTTATTATCATACTACTAAAAATACTATTAAGAAACTTACTGGAGATTTGTCTCGAGGAGCAATATATGCTGCTTTGATAATCACTGCAGTCGTATCAGTTGCTAGTGGGATTGGTTTAACTGCTCCAGTTTTATTAAGTAGGGCAAAAACTGCATTAACTTCTTTTGGATTTTCCGTGACTTCAACTCTTACTGGAGACATACTCAATGGGAGTTGGTCTTACGATACCTATAGAACTAAGGGTTTGGTCTCTAGTGGTGGAAGTTCTTATAAGCAGCGTGCCTACAGATACCAAAACGATTATTTCAGAGCAAATTTCAAGATTGGTAATTATACTAGTCCTACATGGACTACTCGAGGCAAGACTGGAGCATGGTGGTTTGCCACCAGACCATATTAACCATGAATATGTCAGTAATTTTTTTAGGAGCAGCCATCTTTTTTCTGTGTTATGGTATTAAATATAGAAAAAAGAATGAAAGAGATATAAGATTTCCATTTACCTACAGTATTCTTTTTTCTGCATTTTCTGCATTTGAAGTTTATAATTATATTATTGGAAAATTGCTGGTTGGTTTGATTATAATAATTCTCATTGTAATTGATTTCTTTTTTACGAAAAGACGATAAATACTATGCGACGTGTAAACTGTGGGTACGTAAGTATTTGCTAAGCTATCAGGATTAGTCCAGATAGCTCTTTTCACTTAAAAACCTAGTCTAAAGTTCAACAATGTCTCACTAATTTAATCTTCATTGATCCCAATGCAAAACTCGGTAATTTATTCACTGCCATGACCAACATTTCCTTGAGGGTTACCACCTCTCTTGTTTTCTTATAGTAATGAAAGGCAAATGTCTTACGCAGGATGTGTGTGCCAATATAGACTTTGCCTTAAATCTTGGAAGTTTTGAAACACCTGATAGACTACATTTACATCTAGATGTCCTCCCTTTACTACTGAGGAATTGATTCTCTGCTATATCCAAAGTTTTAATTTACCTTAAGTGAGATTTTGTAGATTCCCTAAATTGTCGAGTTGACTCCAAATTTACACATATGATAGCAGGTGGCTTTGACATCGTAAAATATGGGTTGTTTTTGGAATTACTATATTCTTTAAAAGCCGACAATTCCTCCCTTGTAGCTAATATTGCCAAACTACGAACGTTTCACTTCTCTAAATTATTGGAACCATTAAAAGAGCTATATGATTATATTTGGATTGGTGTAGGGTCGAGTGCTAATATTAGGGTTGATAATGTAATGGTTTGCGCAGAATACTTTGTTATTCCGTAGAAGACTAAGACTTACTCTTCCGAAAGCTCTCTCTATATCATAAATGTATATCTTCAAACACTACTAGACGATCTAGGAGATGATTTCAGAGGTGAAGTGCTGAAACTTCTTCCTTTTTTGTTACATTCTAAAAGAGATTTACATGCATCCATAATTGCTCAAGCAAAAAAGTGTTTGGGGAAAATTTAACATTTAATGCAATAGTTAATAATTAGAAAAGGATTACGATTATCCAGAATACGGAATCACTGCAATTGATCATCATGATAGGAAAGTATTTGCGCTATTTGCTGGTATATTTACAGAATTAGAGGAAAGAATATCACTATTTAACAATTAGGGTGATGTCCCGAGCAACTATATCCATATGCAAAATACCTTAAAGGTTACGAACCAACAGACTATTCGAGAAAATTGGATTTAATCGAGTTTGAACCGAAAGTAGGTGACAAAATTGGCTCTAACTAATAGAAAAAACGAGTAGACCTTTAGTTGAAACACATGTTTCCGAACCACGATTCACTGATTCAGAAACAATAAATAATGAGAATACTGCAAATACTACTTAAGTAAAAGATACTCCCTCGACAAAAAAACCGAAATTAACAACAGAAGTTACTACAATTGATTTAATACTTAATATTCTGCTCAAAATAGAAAAACCATAATAGCAGATCCAGGTATTATATCGTTAATTGAAGTTCTTTCAGATCTTGAGGGAACAAAGGCTTATGAAACTTTGAGACACATTACAGAATTTTATTATGAGAACAATTATGACAACCGAGCTCAACGAATCATAGCAGTATATAAAATAGGAAGTTTTTACCTGGATTATTCACAGCCATATCAAAAACCTTAAAGAAACTGTATCAAATCAATTAAAAATAGCCAATCGATCTTTCACTAATTAAGTGAAAAGGAGCCCAATCTTTGATATTGTATAAGTGACGAAACAAACACAAATCAAGGAGGACTCCATAATGAAAAGTGTAATCGAAAAGTCACTTCATTTCAACAAAATGATCAAAGTTAATTTTGACGGTGGAAATTTAACCTCAGACT
>NZ_BAAGIQ010000135.1:0-3730 GCF_054658175.1 Alkalibacterium sp. s-m-28 | reverse complement strand
CTTGTTAGATACCATCTTTGATAGTTTACCGGAACTCTTCAAGCCATTTTTAAAAGAAAATCAGCTGAATCAAATATCAAAAGCGGCATAATAATCGGTACCAAGTCAATGACACCAAGGGTCAAAGACTATTTTTTAACTGCAAAACTTGAGTTATTAAGACTTTGACTTTCTAACTAAAAAAAGCCATAATAAGTGAAATCATTTAAGGAGAGTGTGACGATGAAAATTTCAAAGGATAATGTTGTATTTAGTATGGATAAGCATAACCCACCTGCTCTTTCTGTCGAAAGTGGTTCTACAGTCGTGTTTGAAACAATGGACTGCTTTTCAGATACAGTCAAGACGAGTGCCGATGTTGTAAGTGAGATTGATTTCAGCAAAGTGAACCCCGCTACTGGCCCTTTATATATTAAGGGTGCCCAGCCTGGTGATACGCTAAAAGTCAGCATCCACTCCATTAAAATAAGTGACAAAGGAGCTGTCTTAACCTCTCCTGGCCTAGGACAATTGTCAAAGCAAATAGAAAAAGAAGAAACTGTTATTTGCGATATCAAAGAGGACCATGCCCTTTACAAAGGTTTACGTATCCCTTTAAATAAAATGATTGGTGTTATCGGAACAGCCGCTGAGGGTGAAGGCGTGAATACAGGCACGCCTCATGACCACGGTGGAAACTTAGATACCACTCGAATGGCTGAAGGAGCCACGGTCTACTTGCCAATCAATGTCGAAGGCGCCTTGCTCGCTATGGGGGATTTACATGCTTCGATGGGTGACGGAGAAATCATGGGGTCTGGTTTAGAAGTGGCTGGCGAAGTCAAAGTGACCGTTGAAGTAGTAAAAGACTTTAACTTGCCTCTTCCACTAATTGAGACCAAGGACAAATGGGTGACTTTGGGTTCGCGAGAAACAATGGAAGATGCTTCGAAATTGGCTATTAACAATATGGTAAAAGTGATTCAAGAAAATTCAGATTTAAGTTTCAATCAAGCCGGTATGCTGCTTTCCTTGGCCGGTCATTTGCATGCCTGTCAAGTGGTTAACCCTAATGTGACCATGCGTATGGAATTAGCTAAGAAGTTTTTAAATTAAAATAAAACGGTCATCATGAAGCAGAAAATACTTCTCCGCTCATGGTGACAGTTTTTTTATTGACGCTGTTTAATTAGGGTAAGCAAGTAAAATCTCGCTTAAGGCTCTAACTAAGTCTGTTTCTAAATCAAGGGCAAGTAGATGGCCTAATACAACTTGCTTGTTGTCCTCTTCAAATATAATTCGGTCAATTTCCTCTTTCATTACAAATCCAATTTGTGCTTCATCCAGTAAAGCTTCTATTCTTTCTCTTACTTTATTATCTTTTAACTGGACATTTCCAAAAGAAACCGTGTGCTCGGAATCGGATGGCATCTTAGGAAAACTTACTCTCACTCCTTGATCAGTTTCTTTAACAGTCGCAGAGATTGTCTCACCATTTACTTCTATTTGAGGACTTTCTTCTGATACTAGCCCAATAAAATCAATGGTGTATTGTCTTTCTTCCGGTAAGTCTGATAAATCGCCTTCTGGTTTTTGAATGATAAACTCTGCTGATGCCTCTTCCTCGTCCCATTTTAAATGTAAAGAAGTTGTCGCTCCATCAAAAGGGGCTGTCTCTCCTTCATCTTCATACAAAGTAAAATGACCGTCAGCTCCAGCAAATACTTTAACCGTAAAGGATTCAGGAATGTCTACACTGTTCTCTATAGCAGAATCCATCGGTATAATGCCACCAGCTTTAGCGAATACAGGCATGGATTCCAAGCTTCTATAAACATCCAGCAGACGGCCTCCACGGTAACGCATGCCTGTAGAGAAATCGTACCATATGCCTTTGGGAAGCCAAGTCTTCGCATGCGAGCGATGGAGTAATGAGTTTAACTTAGTTGTGACGGGAGAAACGATAAGTTCTGTTCCAAAATAATATTGATTTTTCACTTCATACGCTTCTTCCTGCCAAGGATGGTGATAATACATCGGCCGAACGAGCGGCAGTCCATCATGGGAAGTTAAGACATTCATCGTATACAAATAAGGCACGAGTTGATGGCGTAACCTCATATACTTCTTCACTATTCTTTGAGCTTCCACACCGTATCGCCAGGGTTCTTTTCCATTATACTTGCCGACTGTACTATGCAGTCTGTTGATAGGAGAAAAGACGCCATATTGCAACCAGCGAATGTATAGTTCTCTGTCTTTTACCCCACGCATATGACCGCCAATGTCATGACTCCACCACGTGTAGCCGACATTAGATGCCGTGGACGTAAAGTAAGGCTGGAAATCTAATGATTCCCACGTTGTAATCGTGTCTCCTGAAAAACCTATAGGGTAACGGTGCGAGCCTAAGCCGGCATAGCGAGAGAAAATAAGCGGGCGTTTGCCATCACTTCCATGATCTAAGTAATGGAAGTGATTGAGCATCCATAAAGGATCCAATCCTTCAATTTTAGAAGTGGCTCCTTGCTGCCAATCAATCCACCAGAAATCGACCCCGTCTTCTTCGTGTGGATGATGTAAGTATTTGAAATAAGCTTCCATAAAATCAGGTTCGGTAATGTCAAATTCGATTCCCTGTTTCTTGGACGGATCTATACCTAAAGCTTCTGCCATTTCTTCATAAGCCTCTTCATGAGGTTCCACACCTTGTGCAGTATGTAAATTCAGGGAGGTATGCATGCCTTGCTCATGCAACCAGTTCAAGAAACGAACGGGATCAGGAAACAGCTCTTTATTCCAAGTATAACCCGTCCACCCACTCCCATACTCTTCAGGAACGTCCGTAATATGCCAATCCATATCAATAACAGCTACAGAAATAGGAATATCCTCTTCAGAAAAACGATTCATGAGCTCCTTATACGTTTCTTCGGAATAGGGATAATAGCGACTCCACCAGTTTCCTAATGCGTATCTTGGAATTAATGGAGGATAGCCGGTTAGATGAAAATAATCTTTTAAAGTCTGCAGATAATTTCTGCCGTAGCCTAAGAAATATAAATCAATATGTTCTACCGGCTTCTCTTCTACCCATCCTTCATCTGTTAACAAAACGGTATCCGTATCATCAATTAAAGCGTAACCATTTTTGTTCATCAATCCTTCTTCTAGAGGTATTTCTCCGTCAACCCAATCCAATGTACGCGCAGTTCCTTTTAAAGTCTCAAAGCTTTTTCCATAATGCCAGCTACTATGATAGGTTGAAATGCTCCCTATCATTTGAGCCGTTAAGTTGTTTGCTGTAAATCCCCCTTTTTCCTTTACAAAAATAAGGTGAACAGTGGATGTAATAATTTCGATTTGCTTATCAGACTCAATTAAATCAAAAGATACTTTCGGGAATTGTCTGTTCAAAACCGTTTTAGTTGCTCTATCAACGAATTCTCTAGTTGGGCTATATTCCATTCGAATCATTGAATCGGTCAAAACAGTGAACCGGTATTCTTCCCAGCTAATCACCATCTCATCATGGGCCTTTATGTCTTCTATATTTCCATTAAATTTTTTATGCATATAGGATACCTCAACTCTTTTCTATTATTTTGAAATAGACCACTTAAATCACTAGTGTTGCATTAAAAATTTAACTGTTTCATGACATAAAAAAGTCCTTTATAATGGGGTTGGATGACTTATCCAAGACCAAAACAAAGGACTTACAACATGGATAAGTATAAAACAAAAATGA
>NZ_BAAGIQ010000134.1:0-3775 GCF_054658175.1 Alkalibacterium sp. s-m-28 | reverse complement strand
TTTCTAGACCATCAAACCAAAACCTGTTTGACGAGATAAATCCAATAGTGCTGTAAAAACCAATCAATTGTATGCTCATTTAAGAGCTATTCCCCCAATTATTCCTTGGAGTTTCCTAGTTCACTCTATAAGTGTCGTGCTGGTACGTTAAGTTAGTTTTACTGATTTTATCGATACCCTCTTTAGTGAAATAAATCGGCTGGAAATACACTTATTAATATAAGCGTTACACGAGTATTCTATACTCTTTCGGTATGCATTTACAATTTGTTAATCTTCGTATTACTCTTTTTTGGCGATTCATATTGCTGTCTTCAGTTCAAAACTTCTACTTCTACAACCCCAGTTCCCAGTGCTTCCTCTAATCCTACTGCGTTTTCTATATGCCCAATTTTCGTATAGGAGTAATTCGTCGTAAATGATTTATAAAATATCACTAACGTTCTATCACCGTATAACATGACGTCTCCCGCTTCTATGTTATGAACATTCACTGCATCAGTTGTTACAGTTTGAGGAAGAGTATAATACTTCTCGTTCTCGTTTAAGTCAGTCATGGTGAAGCGACCTGGTAATCGTTCGATTACATTCTCTGCTATAGTACTGCCTTCTAAAATGACTGAAAATTCTGAACCATTTATATATAGGGTTATCACATCCTGTTCATCTCCTTCTAAATCCGCCTCTACTTCATCACTTTCACCTAGCTCATCCAGTGATTCATTATTCAATTGAGGAGCAGTTGAATCAGGTTCCGAAACTGTTTCAACTCTACACGCACTTAAGAAAAAGGCGAACAGTATCATCATCCACTTAAATTTCCGATTATTTTTCAATACCATCCTCTCCAAATTAAATTTTTTGGTTTAATGGGCGTAACAGCACCTCGCTGATCGTTACATGGCCAGGCTGTTCTATTGCATATATAACAGCTCGGGCAACGTCTTCTGATGTCAAACTGTTTCCTGTCTGATCTGCAGTTTTTTGCAATTCATTTTCTAAAGACTTATCTCCAACTGTAGAAAACAACTCTGTGTTGACCATTCCTGGCGATATTATCGTTGATCGTATACCATTAGAAAGCTCTTCTTGTCTTAACCCTTCCATAATCGCACGTACCGCAAATTTAGTCCCATTGTATACAGCAGAGCCTGGGTAAACCACGTGCCCGGCAACAGAATCTGTTGTAATGATCAAACCCGATTTCTGTTTTTGCATGATCGGTAACACAGCACCAATGCCATTCAATACACCCATAACATTTATATTCAGCATACTCTCCCAACTTTCGTACTCCAGTTTTGCTAAATTCCCTTGAGGCATGATACCGGCATTATTAAACATCACATCGATTCTACCGAATTTTTCCATAGCAAGATCAATGACAGCTTTAATGTGGTCACGATTTGTCACATCAGCTGCCTGATACACTACATTTTCTCCTAGTTCATCGGCTAAACGTTTGATTCGTTCTTCACGACGAGCAGCCAACACTACCTTTGCATGACTGTCCGCTAATAATTTGGCTGTTGCTTCCCCAATACCTGATGAGGCTCCCATAATAACGACGACTTTTTCTGATAGATTTGACATAGCAATTCTCCTTGAGATTTAATTTTTATGATTCGATCTGTTTGATTATTTTTGCGGGTGACCCGGCAACGATGACATTCTCTGGTATGTCTTTCGTTACAGTTGAATCGGCCGCAATGATTGAGTTTTCACCGACCGTAACCCCCGGTAATATGGTGACATTTGCACCTATCCAGGCATTTTTCTTTATCCTGACCGTCTGAACATTTAATCCACGGCGTTTTTTGGGGTCAATTAAATGATTGACCGTTATGATTCGACTCATTGGTCCGATCAGCACATTATCTTCGATCACGATCCCACCTAAATCAACGAATGTGACGTTTTGATTGATGAAGATATTTCTACCTAAAGTAATATGTTTTCCAAAATCAGTATAGAACGGTAATGAGACAGTAACCGTGCTGTCAACTTTTTTTCCTGTGATTCTTTCTAAATAAGATAATACATCCTGAGGTTTACGATAACCTGTATTAAGTTCAGCTATAAGTGGCTCATTCTTATCTTTCGCTTCATGTATTTCTTTAAAAATAGCGGAACCTGCTAAGATTTCTTTTCCAGCTATTTGTTCGATTAACGTATTCATCGACACTAAAGCCTCCTCACCTTTATTGATAATTTGAGTATACTCGGTTATACTCATAATGAATAATACTTATATGGAATGCCTATGTATTCTTTTAAGTTATAGGAGTGGTTAAATGGATTTAAGAGTACTAACCTATTTTTTAACTGTCGCTAGAGAGGGAACGATCAGTAAAGCTGCGGAGGTTTTACACCTATCCCAACCAGCTTTATCGAAACAATTGAAAAGTTTAGAGGTATACTTAGGTGTACAGCTTTTTGAACGTGGAAATCGTGGAATCACCTTAACGGCTGACGGTATCTATTTGCAGAATCGCGGAAACGAAATTCTCTCTTTAGTTGATAGTACCACCTCGAATATCCAGAAAAACAACGTTATTGGTGGTGACATCTTTATTGGGGGAGGAGAAACACAAGCTATTGAGTATGTTGCAGTTATTTTAAATGATTTAATAAACCATTATCCTGACATAACTATTCATATGTATAGCGGTAATGCTGATGATGTCAAACATAAAATCGATAAGGGTCTCTTGGATTTCGGGTTAGTCATTGATCCGGTAGAAAAACAGAAATATGAATACATCCGATTGCCGCAATCAGACTGTTGGGGGATTTTAGTCAATGAACACCATCCGTTAACAAAAAAAGAGTATGTATCCCCTAATGATTTATTGGATCAATCTTTGATTATTTCCAATCAGTCATTGGTGGATAATCAACTTGCAGAATGGTTAGGACAAAATCTAAGCCATTTCAATATTATAGGAACTTACAACCTTCTATATAATGCTTCTCTCCTAGTCAAAAAAGGCGAGAGTGTCGCACTATGTATTGACGGTATCATCAATACAAAAGACAATGGCCTGAAATTCATCCCATTCTCTCCTCCACTGACCTCCAGCATCAATATTATCTGGAAAAAGAACCAACTATTTTCAAACGCTGCAAATCTTTTTCTTCAAAAGATTACTCAAAAATAATCTGTCTGCAGTTTTCTGTCCATACAGGATTTGTCTCTAACCGTGCAGTTCACTCTCTCTGCTATTTAACTCTCATGCTCTTTTATTACAAAAAGACACATACCAAGAGTGCTGGTATGTGTCTTTCCTTAAATTAATTTTATTTATTGAAAATAATCGGAGCTTTGCGCATGTACTTCTGATCATTTTTGGCCGTACTTCTTTTAATATCTTTGCCGCCGCCTTGCTTGTTCTTAATCAGCTTCTGCATTTTTTCTTTTGGAGTCATTTTTTCCACCACCTCTATAGTTGTTGCTTGTTCATTGTTTTTCATCATTACTTTGTGGCCTCATACGAATACACAAGAAATAAGGACCCGCAGGTAACGTTTTGAGGCTCCATTCGTTCTACTCATTACGCATACTATTTCCGTACGTCACTTTGTTCCTACGGCTCTAGCAAACTGTCACAATCCAGTAAACTGGTTTGTGCTAATCGAGTAGGGGGGGCTGGGAAAAAACTCCCCTAAAATGAATACATCCCTCGACCGATTTTGAGAAAAAAATGGTCGAGGGATGTTTCTTTTTTAAAGACAAAATGAGCCCCACCGGCTATAATTGAAGTACCAACAGAAA
>NZ_BAAGIQ010000133.1:0-3788 GCF_054658175.1 Alkalibacterium sp. s-m-28 | reverse complement strand
GGATCTGTTATAAAGCTGTTTAATCCAGACAAGGATTGGATTATATTACCTTCATCGACAGAAATCATCATACGAGCAACGAGAAATTTGGGAAACATAATTTTTCATAGATTATTGGGAGTTACCTCTATAATTCATCAGATTCATCAACAGTACTGTCTGATGTCCGCCTGCCAGAACGTGTTTTTCTGCCTGGCCGGGTCTGACTGTCTCTGGTTTTATCTTTTCTCTGATTTCTATAAACCTTTACAGTTGACAATAATGTCGCAATCAAAGCTCCGAGCAGCACTGATCCGAAAATGACAATAATGAGTGGCCATTCTACGGTAGCAAAGCCGAAGTTTATAGGTACTGGGTCAACATTAAGCACTGAAAGAAAAGCGATTGCAAGGAAGAGAACAATTGCCCCCACCATGCTCCATTGCCTTTTCATAAAGCTAATCTCCTTTCGGTTACCTCTTATTATTTTCTTAAGAATACCATAACTTCGAGAGATTTTCATTACAGGTGTTTATTTCCTGTTAAACATTGTACGGACAATCCTATCTCCAGTTTTTGGAAAAAGAGTGTAGACTTTGGATGCAGCATTTAACAGCCCTGGCATATTCACTTCTCTTTTTTGTCTGCCGATAGCTTTGATTGTCTTTGAAGCGACATAGTCAACTGGGAGGACAACTGTGCTGACATTCTTCAGATACTCCCCTTCGGGATCAAACTCATCAAAGTATTCAGTATCAACCGGCCCTGGATTGACAGTTGTCACGATAATATTGTGATCCTTCAGTTCCAGGCGAAGGGTATTGCTGAATCCAATAACCGCAAATTTTGTAGCTGAATAGACAGCCGATTTAGGTGTTGCAACTTTGCCGGCAATAGATGCGACGTTGATGATCTGACCGGACTGGTACTGAACCATGTGTTTCCCAACGAGCTGAGACATAAGCATGAGACCCAGGACATTGACCTTGAACATGTTTTCAACTCTGGAGAAGTCATAATCAAGAAACGTTTCTGTATGACCAAATCCGGCATTGTTTATCAGCACATCAATTTTCCCGATCTTATCTGTGACATGCGCTACGGCTCTTTGAACTGCATCGGTATCAGCCACATCAAGTGGATAGACAAGAGCCTGCGAACCATACTTATTTCTGATGTCTTCTTTGATCTGCTTAAGTTTATCCGTTCGTCTTGCACTTAGAATCAGAACAGCTCCTTTTTCAGCCAGCTGATAGGCCAGTTCCTCTCCTATACCTGAGGATGCGCCTGTGATCCATATCACTTTGTCTTTAACTCTATCCATTGATCTCCACTTCTCTCTTAATAGGTATAGTTACTTCTGCCAGGTCGTTCATAACATAAGATTCCGGGAAGTAGCGGCGTGCTTCTTTTTCCATCTCCTTGCTGTCAGCATACAGATACCGTGCACTGATATGTGTCAGAAGCAGCTTTTCAGCCCCGGCTTCAAGAGCAGTTCGGGCTGCATCAATATTGGTGGAGTGGTTGTAGCTTCTAGCCAGACCCTGGTCATCTCCTTTGAATGTACTTTCGTGAACGAGTACATCTGCCCCGCGTGCGAGTTCAACACTGTTCTGGGTTTTCAAAGTATCTCCTAGAATCGTGACCACTCTTCCTTTCTGACTTGGACCGATGAAGGCCTTGCCATCCAGCACACGACCGTCATCCAGCGTAACTGTTTTTCCTTGTTTAAGCTGACCAAACAGGGGCCCGAACGGCACCCCAAGTTCTTTCAGCTCTTCAGCCATCAGTTCCCCTTCACGGTCTTTCTCCTGAATTCTGAATCCGTATGAGGGAATGCCATGACGCAGCCTTTTGACAGTAACTATGAACTGGCTGTTTTCAAACAGCTTGCCTTCTTCAGTAAATTCTACATAGTCGATCGGGTACTTCACGTGAGATTGAGACAATTTCATAGACATTGAGACATATTGTCTGATCCCCGGTGGACCATATATGGTTAGAGGTGTATCGCCTCCTTGGAACGCTCTGCTGCTCAGAAGTCCCGGAAGACCAAAGATATGATCCCCATGCATATGAGTGATGAAAATCTTGTCGATTTTTCTCGGTTTAACAGAGGTCTTCAGAATCTGATGCTGTGTTGCCTCCCCGCAGTCAAAAAGCCAGATGCTGTTAAGCTCATCTAACAGTTTCAATGCGATGCTGGAAACATTCCGGTGTTTGGCCGGCACTCCAGATCCTGTCCCTAAAAATACTAAATCCATATAACTATCCTTTACAGTTTTATTCTACAAATTCAAACTCAAAGTTATCAAGTCTGACTGTATCTCCATTTTTAGCTCCTTTATCTCTAAGAGCTTCATCAATCCCCATACCTCTCAGCTGCCTTGAAAATCTCATGACAGACTCATCGAACTGGAAGTTTGTCATCTGATACAGTTTTTCAACCTTGTCTCCGGAAATGACCCATGTGCCATCCGAATCTCTTGTAATCATAAACTCTCTGTTTTCTGGAGTGAATTTATAGAGTACACGTTCTTCTTCCCCTGTCTCCTCTTCATAAAGAGGGAATTCAGGAGCTGTTTCAAGCAGGTCAGCTGTCCGGCTCATCACTTGGTTGAGTCCTTTTCGGGTAAGAGCTGAAATTTCAAAAATTTCTACTTCTTCCCCGGACTTTTCCATTTCTTCTCTGAACGTCTTCAAATTCTCTTCAGAATCAGGCATATCCATTTTATTGGCTACAACTAACTGAGGTCTCTCTCTTAATTTCAAGTCATACTGCTCGAGTTCTTTATTTATCGTATAGTAGTCATCGACCGGGTCACGCCCTTCAACGCCACTCATATCTATAACATGAAGCAGGACTCGCGTTCTTTCGATGTGTCTCAGAAACTCGATCCCTAAGCCTACACCTTGAGAAGCCCCTTCGATGAGTCCCGGCATATCTGCCAGTACAAAACTTCGTCCATCATCTGACTGTACCATCCCAAGATTTGGGACTAGTGTGGTAAAATGATAGGCTCCGATTTTTGGACGAGCTTGAGAGACAACACTTAATAAAGTGGATTTCCCTACAGATGGAAATCCAACTAGACCAACGTCCGCCAGTACTTTCAGTTCCAGTTCGATTTCTTTTTCGTCACCAGGCTCACCATTTTCGGCAATTTCCGGTGCAGGGTTTCTAGGTGACGCAAAACGAATATTTCCTCGTCCACCGCGTCCGCCTTTTGCTACCACTGCTTTCTGACCGTGTTCGACCAGATCTGCGAGCATCTGCCCAGTTTCGGCATCTTTAACAACTGTTCCAGGTGGAACTTTTACAAACAAAGCCTTTGCTCCTCGGCCGTGCATGCCTTTCGACATACCGTTTTCACCGTGCTCAGCTCTGAAATGACGATTGTATCTGAAATCCATCAGGGTTCTCAGACCCTCATCTACTACGAAGATAACGTCTCCACCAGTACCTCCGTCTCCACCAGCAGGGCCCCCATCGGGAACATATTTTTCTCTACGGAATGCCACCATTCCATTTCCGCCGTTTCCAGCCTTTACATTAACTTTAACCTGATCTAAAAACATTGACACGCTTAACCCTTCTTTCTCCATTACGCACTGGCTTATCTCTTTTATTTTACACTAATTTTCGTATGATATCTAATGACATGGCGACTATTTAATAATTTGAATCGAGTAGGAGGTAAATAATTAATTTATTTACCGTCCTCTCACACCACCGTGCGTACGGTTCCGTACACGGCGGTTCAATAATTTAAATATCTCTATCGCTCGTACAAATGGATTAAATCTCT
>NZ_BAAGIQ010000132.1:0-3941 GCF_054658175.1 Alkalibacterium sp. s-m-28 | reverse complement strand
GTTTTAGTGAACTTCATTTTATCAGATTAAGGGGGGGAAGAGGTGCCTTTTTGTATTTTAATTGATAGAGCAACGATAGTTGCATTAAAACAACACGAAAAAACAAAAAAATTGGTAATTACTAAAAGATAACTAGGAGGGACGTTATGAAATTTTATTGTCACCCACGTTGTTCAACGTGCAGAAAAGCGAAAAACTGGCTGGAAGAGCAGTCAGTACCTTATCAGGAAATCAGTCTACTGGATGAGACCCCATCAAAAGAAAGCTGGGTAAGAATCCTGTCAGAAACTGATCGCTCGATCAAATCTTTTTTTAATACGAGTGGAAATGTTTACAGAGAACATAACCTTAAAGAAAAACTTCCGGAAATGTCTGTAGAAGAAGCAGCGGAGTGGCTGTCCTCAAACGGGATGGTAGTCAAAAGACCGTTTGCCATTGAAGGAGACACATATACATCAGGCTTTAAAATCGATGAGTACGAACGAGTCTGGGGTAAAGGAGAGCAGAAAGATGTCAATTAAATATCATGCTAATGGATTGTGGATCGAGAAATTATCGCCATCAGATTATCGCATCGGTCTATCCGAAAAGGGCCAGGACGATTTAGGAGAAGTCATGTTCGTGGAAATCAGTACAGAACCTGGGAATCTTAAAGCAGGAGAGGTCATTATAAATGCTGAGGGAGCCAAAGCAGTGACTGAGCTGACCATACCTTTTGACGTGACAGTTAAGGAAGTCCACGTTGAAGTTGAAGATGAGCCTGACTTACTGAACTCATCGGACAAAGAGGATAACTGGCTGCTTCTGGTAACAGACATTGATGATTCAGTGTTCAATTCGCTTAATACAGATCCTTTTGCTGAATAAGCTGAAATCTTGCTGGATCGTGATGCGCATTAAACAAGCGAAAGGAGGCAGAGGAGATGCCGATCGTGCATGTAGAAATGATTGAAGGCCGTTCTAAAGAACAGAAAGAAGGGCTGATCAGAGACGTTGTAAAAGCAGTTGAGACCCATACGGGTGCACCTAAAGAAGCAGTGACTGTGATCATCAACGAAATTAGTAAAGATAACATTGCAACAAAAGGCGAATACCACGGATAAGCATTTAGAGAGTACAGACAGGGTATAGTGACCCAAAAAGTCTAACTTTTTGGGTCACTATAAGGATCTGTGCTCTCTTTTTTATGTGTATTTTAAAATTCAGAAGCTGGCTTAGATAGGTGTTTCCTAGTCTGCTCACCGAAACTATGATAAACTGGTAGTAATGAAGTCTGATATCATCAGGGGAGCTTAAAGGCTGAGAAAGGTAAGACCTGACCCATGACCTGATCTAGGTAATGCTAGCGAAGGGAGATGTATGTTTCAAGCAGGAGACAGACAAATGCTTGACTATACTAAAATCTTCCACGCACCTGGTGGAAGATTTTTGTCTACATAACACAACCTGGGAGGTTCAAGATGAATTCTGACCATGCTATTTTACACATTAAAGACCAGAATCCGCTGGTACACACGATCACTAATCAGGTTGTCGCTAATAATGTTGCCAATGTGCTGCTGGCCATTGGTGCGTCACCTATTATGGCAATTGCAAAAGAAGAGGTCGAAGAAGTAGCGGGTATGGCCGAGGCCCTCGTCATCAATATGGGTACACTGACTTCTGATTCACTGGAAAGCATGATTCTGGCCGGACGACAGGCAAACGCTCAAGGCAAACCGGTCATTCTGGATCCTGTTGGTGTCGGAGCAACGACTTTTAGAAAAAATTCAGCTCAAAAACTTTTTGGAAATGTTGATATGACGGTGATTCGAGGCAATGCATCAGAAATTGCGTCTCTAGTCGGTGTCAGCTGGCAGTCAAAAGGAGTGGATTCCAAAGATGGAGCCACCTCGCCAGTGGATGTTGCAGTCAGCTTGGCTAAGAAAAGACACTGTATTGTAGCTGTATCCGGAAAGACGGATATTGTCACAGATGGCACAAGAGTATTTGCTGTTTCGAATGGCGATCATCTGATGGCAAAGATCACTGGAAGTGGCTGTATGATGAGCGGAATCATCGGAGCTTTCCTTGGAGTAGTAGATGGATCTGACATGCTCAGTCGAGTTGTACTTGCTCATGCCGCTTTCGGGATAGCTGGAGAGTGGGCGGCGGACTCGGGCATAAATGGGCCGGGAAGTTTCAGGTCGGCACTGATCGATGTGCTCCATAGTCTAACAGATGACGATCTGACTAAACACGCACGAATAGAAAGGATAATCCAATGAGTAAAAGTAAAATACCACAAGTGCTGACTATTGCAGGAAGTGACAGTGGCGGAGGCGCTGGCATACAAGCGGACTTGAAAACTTTTCAGGAACGTGACGTTTTCGGCATGTCAGTGATAACGGCTATAACAGCTCAAAATACGACTGGGGTACAGGGCGTTCACCCTGTACCGATCGAAATGGTCAAGCAGCAGTGGACGTCGGTCCTGTCTGATTTTAATGTCGCTGCGATCAAGACAGGAATGCTGGTAAATGGGGAGTATATGAAAGCAGTAGCTGAAGTATATAAAGAAGTGGCGTCTATTCCTCTGGTCATTGACCCTGTGATGATTGCTAAGGGTGGGCACCCATTAATGGAAGAGAGTGCTGTCTCAATCATGCGGGAAATCCTGGCTCCTCTCGCTATGGTGATCACACCTAATATTCCTGAAGCTGAAGCACTGGCTGACATGTCTATTTCTTCAAAAGAAGACATGGTCAAGGCGGCCGAACGGCTTCAGAAAACTGGCTGCAGAAATATTGTCATAAAAGGTGGACATGCAGTGGACGAGTCTCATGCGGATGACCTGCTGATGCTTGAAAACGGTGAACAGATATGGCTGCGATCTGAACGCATCGATACGAAAGAAACCCACGGAACGGGCTGTACCTTTGCTGCCTGTATTGCTGCAGAGTTAGGAAAAGGGAGTTCAATCGAAGAGGCTGTACGAACAGCTAAGAAATTTATCCAGGCTGCAATCAGGAGTCACTTGGGTATCGGACACGGACACGGACCGACGAACCACTGGGCATATAGAAAGGAACACGAATGACACGAGATATTAAAGCTATGCTGGAAATTTACTTTATTGCCGGCACGCAGGACTGCAAAGATAAGTCGCTCATCCATACACTTGAGGAAGCTCTTCAGGCAGGTATAACTTGTTTTCAGTTCAGAGAAAAAGGAAAAGACAGCCTGGAGACTGATCCTGCAGCACGGCTAAAAATGGCACAGGTCTGCCAGCTTCTGTGCAGACAGTATGATGTACCATTTATAGTCAATGATGATGTCGAGCTTGCCCTCAAGCTGGGGGCTGACGGGATCCATGTCGGTCAGGGGGATTATCCGATTCAGGACCTGGTGTCAAAATGGGGAGACCGATTTATCATAGGCTTGTCTACCAATAATGTCTCACAATTCAAAGAAGCAGAGACAATCAGTGGGCTGGATTACGCGGGGATCGGTCCGGCTTTCACACCATTATCCAAGCAGGACCATGAAGACGTAATCGGTCTGAAAGGTATCAAGGACGCGATGACAGGACGAGAACACCTTCCTGCTGTGGCAATTGGCGGCATCAACCCTTCAAATGTTAGAGACGTCTGGGCAACAGGAGTCGACGGGGTGGCGGTCGTGTCGTCCATCACACGAGCTGTTTCAGTAATAGACGCAGTGCAGCGATTAAAAAATAAGTGATTAAATAAAAAAGAATTGTGAATCTGTAGTGAAATATCGAACAGATTCTACAATTCTTTTTGAGTATCCTGTATAATGAAAGCGAATACAATGGAACTGTCAAATTTTTTATGAAAACTAAAAATTAAAGGTGGTGAAGGCCCACTGACTATACCAATCGGAGCCGCATTTGCCCTTGACAAACACTTGAATGGTTTCAGTTAAGGTCACAAGGGTGA
>NZ_BAAGIQ010000131.1:0-4119 GCF_054658175.1 Alkalibacterium sp. s-m-28 | reverse complement strand
GATCATCAAAAGCGACTTTTTGAAATTTTTCTCCCCCATGGGGGAGAAAGCTCCATTCTTTCAAACAGTTAATCAATCAACTAAGTTAAGAACAATTCTTAACTACAAACTTATTATACGAGGAGGGTACTGAAAGGACTTGAAATTACAAGAGAATTTAGATACACTTCAAGTCACTACTTTCAGTAGATGTTCGATATGGAAAATCAGAATATGACGGATATTATTGAAGCTTATTTAAAGAAAGTGCTGCAGCAGCAGGATCAGGTAGAAATCAGACGAAGTGAAATAGCACAATTATTCGACTGCGTCCCTTCTCAGATCAATTATGTCATCAACACACGCTTCACGATCCAGAAAGGATATCTGGTGGAAAGTAAACGAGGCGGCGGGGGATATATCCGAATTATAAAAGTTCAGGTACTAGATGATCTTGATATGTTGAATACTATGATAGAAATCATTGGAGACAGCATATCTGAAAAGGATGCAAAATCTGTTGTACAGAAATTATATGAAGACGATATTATCACTAAAAGAGAAGCAAAACTCATGCTTGTTGCCATGGATAAATCCTTATATACCGGTGAAAGAGCGATAGACAATCGTCTACGATCAAATCTATTACGAACGATGTTAGTCAATTTGAAGTATGAAGAGCCAAACAAACGAAAGGCGGACCACACATGAATGAACTATTTACAGAAAAAGCCAAGAAAGCCTTACTGATCGCTCAGGAAGAAGCGCAATCTTTCCGCCATAGAACTGTTGGAACAGAGCATCTTTTATTGGGACTTATTATTGAAGAAGATGGGATTGCAGGTAAGACATTAAGAGAACTGACAATAACAGAAGAAGATATTAGAGAAGAAATTGAACACCTATCAAGTTACGGGCCTGAGCAAACTCTGCCTAAAAACGCAATACTGCCTTATTCACCTAGAGCTAGACAGATTATAAAGTATGCTACGGATGAAGCCAGACGAATGAAACGGCCGTTAGTCGGAACTGAACATCTGCTGCTGGGTCTTCTAAGAGATGAAGAGATTTTATCAGCGAAAATTCTGAATAACCTTGATGTGAATCTGGCCAAAGCCCGGCAGCTTGTGCTCAAGAAATTAGGGGCTCAGGATAAAAATGGAAAAAGCAGAGCAGGCAGCAGACGGCCGGGTAAAGCTCAGCAGTCTTCAGGAGGAACACCGACACTCGATTCTCTAGCACGTGATCTGACTCAGCAGGCTAGAGACAACAGATTGGATCCTATCGTAGGACGAAACAAGGAAGTCAGACGAATTATTCAGATTCTAAGCAGACGCACTAAGAACAATCCTGTTCTTGTAGGGGATCCTGGAGTAGGTAAAACTGCAATAGCAGAAGGTTTAGCACAGAAAATTATTGCAAATGAAGTTCCGCCAGTACTTCAGAATAAGCGTCTGATGACTCTGGACATGGGGTCATTAGTTGCAGGAACGAAGTATCGTGGTGAATTCGAAGAACGTATGAAGAAAATAATTGACGAAATTTATCAGGATGGAGAAGTCATTCTATTTATTGATGAATTACACACACTGATTGGTGCTGGAGGAGCAGAAGGTGCCATCGATGCGTCCAATATTCTTAAACCTGCACTAGCACGTGGTGAACTCCAGACGATTGGTGCAACAACACTAGATGAATACCAGAAGCATATTGAAAAAGATGCTGCACTTGAAAGACGATTTGCATCTATTCATGTCGACCCGCCTTCTGAAATGGAGGCTGAAGAAATACTGTTTGGCCTGAGAGAACGTTATGAGCAGCACCATGGTGTGAAGATAACCGATGAAGCACTCAGAGCGGCTGTGCATTTGTCTACGCGATATATCACGTCAAGACAATTGCCAGACAAAGCGATTGATCTGATGGATGAATCTGCATCCAAGGTTCGTATGGACGAGAGTGATTCGCCAACACCGTTATCCAAAGCAACTGAAACGCTTGAAGATTTGATTCGTAAAAAAGAGAAGGCTATTCAGTCTCAGGACTTCGAACGTGCAGCTCAGATAAGAGAAAAAGAGATGAGGCAGAGAAAACGACTGGAAAAACTGCTCAAGCAGGATGATGATGCAGATGTAAGCCAGCTTCGAGTGACCGAATCGGATATAGCGGAAGTTGTATCTCAGTGGACGGGTATACCAGTAAATCAGATGGAACAGAAAGAAAGCGAACGACTGCTTAATCTTGAAAAAGTACTCCATGAGCGTGTTGTCGGTCAGGAGCAGGCTGTCGTTGCCGTTTCTAAAGCTATCAGACGAGCACGCAGTGGGCTAAAAGATCCTAACCGTCCAATTGGTTCATTTATGTTCCTGGGTCCTACTGGTGTAGGTAAGACAGAACTGGCTAAAGCTCTGGCAGAGTCAATGTTCGGAAGCGAAGAAGCCCTGGTTAGAGTAGATATGTCTGAATTTATGGAGAAATACAGTACGAGTCGTCTAGTCGGTTCACCTCCAGGTTATGTCGGTTATGATGAAGGTGGACAACTGACTGAGAAAATTAGACAGAAGCCTTATTCAGTTATACTTCTTGATGAAGTGGAGAAAGCTCACCCTGACGTCTTCAACATCCTGCTTCAAGTTCTGGATGACGGAGTGCTCACAGATGGAAAAGGCAGAAAAGTAGACTTCAAAAATACTATTCTTATTATGACATCCAACTTAGGAGCTACAGCTCTCAGAGATGAGAAATCTGTTGGATTTGGAGCAATCGATAAGCGGTTCGATCATGATGCAATGGAGAAACGAATTCGTGAAGAACTGAAAAATGCCTTCAGACCGGAGTTCCTTAACCGTATCGATGACACTATCGTGTTCCAGTCTCTCAAAAAAGATGAGCTTCGTGAAATCGTTAAATTATTAACAAAAAATATTGTGACTCGTATGGAAGAAATCGGTATCCAGCTTAAAATCACTTCATCAGCTATGGATGTGATTGCTGAAGAGGGATTTGATCCAGAGTATGGTGCCCGTCCACTTAAGCGAGCCATTCAGAATAAGATGGAAGACCGTTTGAGTGAAGCGTTGCTATCCGGCGAAATCAGTCTGAAAGACAAAGTGACTTTAGGCGCTTCAAAAGGGGAAATCACCTTAAGAGTTAGAGAAGAAAAGAATAAAAAGTCTAAAATAACTAATTGATAAAAGATACTGGATTTTGTTTTCAGTTAGTAATCATATGCTGTAAGAACCACGCGTTCGTTTTTGAGATGTTATACCTCTTAAAATGGACGTGTGGTTTTTTCTCAATATTGAAAATAAGATTACAAGTCATGTCATTAGATTAAAAGTAAGCGATGAATAGCTAGGTACCTGTGAGTCCTGATGGCCTCCTGTTAAACTTAAGATATCTTAAGTATGCAGGAGGTTTTTAATTTGGAAAAGCGTAAACAATCTATCGTTCCTGTAAAGCTACAGGGCGATCAACATCATCGTCGAACAGTTGGGAATCCCTTATCACACAAAGTAGTGGCCCATTTAAAAAATAGTCAGTCAGAGCTACTTATATATGAGGGGATCAAACCATCGACGTTGAGAATTCTTCTTATGGAGATGTCTAGTCATGAAACTCGTTGACCTTACTCAGGTAGAGAATATTTTTATTGTGTGCGGAAAAACGGATATGCGCCGTCAAATTGATGGGCTGGCCGCAACAATCACTGAAGAATATGATATGGATGTCTATAATGATGCTCTTTTTCTCTTCTGTGGCGGTAATAAAGATCGATTCAAAGCTCTTTATTGGGAAGGCGACGGCTTCCTGCTCTTATATAAACGCTTAGAGAATGGTAAATTGAATTGGCCGCGTAACCAAAAAGAGGTTCAAAAGTTGACGACCCAACAGTTACGTTGGCTTTTGGAAGGATTATCAATCAACCAGAAAGTTTCCGTTAAACCTGCGGTTAAAGGGAGTATAGCCTAAGAAATGAGAGAGCCATTGATAAAAAATCAATGGCTCTCTCGTTTTCGTGCGCCCGGCATGGGCGACAACTTGGTGGTGAAAGTCCACTACAGACTTGGCAGTAGGAACTGTTAGCGAAAGTCAAGGGTGTCCGCCGTGAGGCGGAATCTGAAGGAAGACGGACGCAAA
>NZ_BAAGIQ010000130.1:0-4233 GCF_054658175.1 Alkalibacterium sp. s-m-28 | reverse complement strand
TAAGAGATTTAATCCATTTGTACGAGCGATAGAGATATTTAAATTATTGAACCGCCGTGTACGGAACCGTACGCACGGTGGTGTGAGAGGACGGTAAATAAATTAATTATTTACCTCCTACTCGATTCACAGAAAACTCATTTAAAGTACAATATTGTTTTAAAACTCTCTTTTCCCACTTATTATTTGGAAGCTTCCTAAGCTTCCAAATCCTTGATATACCGGTCTCCGTTCCTCCTCCGACAATCACCTTCATCTATTCTATGCTGGACATTATCTGTTTTTTATTACGCATTAATGACTCATTTTATTGCTTCCCTTGCTGTTCCTACATATAATTGGCAGTGTTGTTTAAACAGCGACGTGAATGAAGGAGGTCTATAGACACTTTGATACAACTCCGTCATATAGAAAAAACGTTTTTCAGTAAAAACCAGACACTGGCTGCACTCACGGATGTCTCACTCGACATAAAGACAGGTGAAGCGTTCGGTGTCATAGGTGAAAGCGGGGCAGGAAAGTCGACTCTTCTCCGTATGATCAATGCACTTGAGACACCCGATGCTGGTTCCGTAACCGTAGACGGTGTTGATTTGACTCATTTGTCAAAGAAAGACCTGCGTATGGAACAGAAGCAGATCGGCATGATTTTTCAGCAGTTCAATCTGCTCAACAATAAAACAGTAGCTGAAAATATCAGATTACCTCTGACTCTCCATAACTATGATCAGACTCTAACCGTAGACGAAGTCCTCGATTTCGTCGGGTTGAGCGACAAGAAGCACAGCTACCCTCAGCAGCTCAGCGGGGGGCAGAAACAGCGTGTTGGTATAGCCCGTGCCCTTATTACACGGCCAAAACTACTTTTATGCGACGAGCCGACATCCGCTTTGGATCAGAATACTACAGAAGACATCGTGGCTGTTTTAAAAAAGGCGCACAGAGAGTTCAAAATGACCATTGTCGTTGTCACACATGAACTTCCGGTCATCAAAGCCCTGTGCACACGGGCGGCTTTAATGGAATACGGTAAAGTCAGACAAATTGTAGATATCACTCGTTCAGAAGACAAACTGACTGATCGACCGTATCTTGAGCGTGCAATCGAGGTGCTGACTAGTGACTGACTCTATTTCGCTATATATAGAACGCATCATTGAATTCGCACCGCGTCTGCTCGACAGTTTATGGGAGACAGGCATCATGCTGTTTTTTGCCATGCTTGCTGCTATTCTTCTTGGAATACCAGTTGGCACGCTACTGTATCTGACAGCTGACACTCGGCCTATGGCTAATCGGTTCGTCAATCGCCTTTTAAATATTCTGGTGAATGTGATCCGGTCGTTCCCCTTCTTGCTGTTAGTTGTAGCCATGCAGCCCTTTGTCCGGCAAGTATACGGCCGAGCGACTGGCGACCCCATTGCTGCATCATTCCCCATGGTAGTGATTGCGATTGCCTTATATGCCCGTTTCGTTGAACAGTCTCTGATGGAAGTACCAAAAGGCATCATCGAAACGGCAAAATCTATGGGCGCAACAAACTGGCAGCTGGTCTGGAAATTCCTTTACGTGGAAGCCAGGAGCAGTCTGGTCATCGGCTTTACAACTGCTGTGATCAGTTTCGTGTCCTACTCGACGATCATGGGCGTTGTCGGTGGAGGAGGGATCGGTGATTTTGCCATCCGCTTCGGCTACCAGCGTTACGAAACAGATATTATGTATACCGCCATTGTCCTGATCATTGTACTCGTTGAGATATTTCAATGGCTCGGACTGGCTCTTGCAAGAAAACTGGATAAAAGATGATGAATAAAAAAGACTTAAGGAGAGATTATTATGTTCAAAAAAACCCTAATTTTAGGAAGTACTGCTCTGCTATTGGCTGCCTGCGGTGACGCAACTGAAGAAACAACAGAAGAATCGGGAAACAGCAATGGTGAAGAGGTCGTCATTGAAGTCGCTTCTCACCTTCCTCCGATGACCGATATCGTTGAAATTGCCGGAGATGTGATCGAGGATGGATACAGTGTCCAACTTGTAGAAGTATCCGACAATATCCAGTACAACGAAGCTCTTCTTAATGATGAAGTGGATGCCAGCTTCGCCCAGCACGAACCGTTCATGGAAATGTTCAACACAGAACGAGACGGTAACCTGGTAGCTATCCAGCCTATCTATGATGCGATTGTAGGCTTCTATTCTCCAGTCTATGAATCGATCGATGATATTGAAGAAGGAGCAGAAGTGGCACTTCCAAGTGACCCGTCAAACAAAGCCCGTGCTCTGATGATTCTGGATCACTACGATTTGATCACATTGAGTGAGGATGTCAGCTTCGAAGCCACTGTAGATGATATTGAAGAAAATCCGTATGATCTGACCTTTACAAGTATCGATCTGCTAAACTTGTCAGCTGCCTACGAAGACGGTGTGGAACTGGTATTCAACTATCCGACTTTTATTGAATCAGTTGGGCTGACACCTGAAGATGCACTTATCCTGGAAGATGATGAAGACTTTACTTTCGCGATCCAGCTTGTAGCAAGAGAAGATAACCAGGATTCTGATGCTATCCAGGCCCTTAAGGACGCCTTTACCAGCCAGGAAGTCTATGATTTCCTTGATGATCTTGCCGAAAACGGCCATCTGAAACCAGCTTTTGAAGTGAATAATTAGTTTGAACTAAATTGACTGAACAACCAGTCAGTTTTCTGCCCGCCCAGTCGGATTCCAGTCCTGCACGGAGTATTTCTCCTGCAGGCTGATCCCTATGGTCGGGCATTTTTTGTACTGCCAGTTTTGTCTTCATCAGCGCCGGGGCACTGTCTGCTCATATACTCTCCCGGAAGTGGCTCCTGTCGCTGTATAGTGCTCTTTCAACACCTTTCTCATCCGTCTGAAATGAACCGCATCCCCGCACCACTCGTTTACTTTAGCCGTCGTCAGAGTGGTCTCAGGAAAGAGAAACTGCAGTTCTTCTATATTGTCCAGAATTACATCCGTTACTCCGCGTTTAACGAAACAGGATTTACAATAACAGGACCGCTGAGTAATTAGAAGATCAAATGATCCGCAGGCATTGCAAGATAACCCTTTCTTCAACTCCTTATAGGAATAATACGGCAGCTGCTTCTGCACGGGACTGTCATCGTCATGCAGTTTGAGTATGCGTCTGGCCAGATTGTGATGCTCCCTGCTCAGCATCCGGCTTTTTATATTAATATCCTTCAGGTACTCATCGATCTGATTCGGCAGGATGATCGGATCCTCTACTCTCGCATTGTACAAACTGAATTGTGGATGGATAAACACCAGATGAGCTGTGACCTTCAGCTCACTTCCCCACTCTTTCAGAAGCTGACTGAGAAAAGATGCCGATCTATTCAGCTGAATCAGCGGATTCGCCACCTCCTCCCCATGTATCGTACTGAAGCCTTCCATATGCCTGACGTAGCGTCCAACATAGTTCCTGATTTCGAATATATACACCCCGTGTGAGGCAATCAACAGGGAGTCCACTTTAAAAGACAGTCCTTTGTTCAATAGAAGCAGATCATTCAGTACGATGGCCTGCTTATCGATATGCTGATTTATTTTATCGTCAAATGCGGTCTCTCCACTTAATCCTTTCTGCAGATTAATCAGGTAACGCTTCTCCGGCTCCTTCAATTCAAACCGTTTATCCAAGTAATTCAGTCCTCTGAGCAAGTCGGATGGTTGTCTTGCTTTTAATATCTCCATTTCGTTCGCCTCCTTACTATACTCATTGTCTTTTTATTGAAAAACTGACTAAAATTGTTTAACTTTTTTCACCTGCTATATTTATATGGGGAGTCGCCTCGTTTAGCGTAGATTCAGCTGCAGGCTCTTAGTTTACGTTTTTTTTGAACAGACCAGGGGGAATCTTGTGACAAACTGAAGAAAAAAAAAGAGGATTCGAGTTGCTTGTAAAACGCACCTTACAACACACTCGTGTGGATAAGACATAGCGAGTTGGCTATAAGATCCTCCCAAACTGCATTCAGTATCATCCCACTGACGACTTTTCACTTTTTCTATATAGACGATACTCGTCAGCTGACGAGTATCGTCCTCTCAACCCTTTCATAAAAAAAGCTTCGGCTACGCCTTCGCCCTTTTGGGATAGTGCGTAGCCATTACTTTTTCAGTTCTGAATTATCGTAGACGATACCGTGAATACTCTTATAGTAAACAGGAACCATCTCATTTCCA